>JAJEAZ010000518.1 GCA_022824105.1 Alphaproteobacteria bacterium | reverse complement strand
CGGGCTCGAAGACACCGACCTGCCGGACCAGCTCGACCGGCCCCGCTGGCCCGATACGCGCGAGCGCCTGCGCGAAATCTTCAAGACGAAGACCCGCGACGAGTGGACGGCGATCATGGAGCAGACCGACATCTGCTTCGGTCCGGTGCTCTCCATGTCCGAGGCGATGGAGCACCACCACAATGTCGCCCGCGGCAGCTTCGTCGAGGTGGACGGCGTGCGCCAGCCGGGCCCCGCCCCGGTGTTCGAGGGCACGCCGAGCGGCGTTTCCGGGGCCCCGGCCCATGCCGGGGAACACACCGACGAGGCGCTCGGCGAGTGGGGTTTCGCGGCCGCCGAGATCGCGCGCCTGAACGCCGTCGGGGCCGTGAAGCAGCGCTGACGCTGCCGCGTTCCGCGCCATGATGCCCGCGCCGGCGCCGGTCCGCACCGACATCCTGCTGATCGGCGGCGGCCACGCCCATGTGGAGGTGCTGCGCCGCTTCGGCATGGCCCCGGTCCCGGGCGTGCGGCTGACCCTGGCGACGCGCGACCTGGCCACGCCCTATTCCGGGATGCTGCCGGGGCTGGTCGCGGGCGCCTACAGCCATGACGAGGCGCATGTCGATCTGGCGCCGCTGGCCTCCTTTGCCGGCGCAAGGCTCATTCACGGGGCGGTGACGGGCCTCGACCTCGACCGCAACGAGGCGCTGATCGACGGCCGGCCGGCGCTGGCGTTCGACCTTGTCTCGCTCGACATCGGCTCGACGCCGTCTCCGGCGGGCATCGAAGGCGCGGAGCGCGCCCTGCCGGTCAAGCCGGTGGAACGGTTCCTCGAACGCTGGGAGGAGGTCGAAGGCCGGGCTGTGGAAGCCGGGGGGCGGTTCCGGCTCGTCACCGCGGGCGCGGGCGCGGGCGGCGTCGAGCTCACGATGGCGCTGCAACGCAGGCTGGCGGCCCGCGGCATGGCGGCGGACAGGCAGCAGATCACGGTCGTCTCCGACAGGGACGGAATCCTGCCGGCTTACGGGCGGGCGGCCCGGCGCAGGATCGAGGCCGCGCTTCGCCGCGCCGGGATCGAATCGCGGACGGGCGTTCGGGTGGCGGAGATCGGGCCGGACGGCGCGCTGCTGGAGACGGGCGAGAGGCTGGCGGCGGACGCGGTGATCCTGGCGACGCCGGCGGCCCCGGCCGGCTGGGTTGCGGCCTCCGGGCTTGCGGTGGACGGGCGGGGTTTCGTCGAGGTGGGGCAGGACCTCCGCTCCCTGAGCCACCCGCAGGTCTTCGCGGCGGGCGATATCGCCGCATTCGGTGCGCGCGCCCTGCCGAAGTCGGGCGTCTTCGCGGTCCGGCAGGGCCCGGTTCTGGCGGAGAACCTGCGCCGGCTGGCGGCCGGCTCCGACTCGCTGCGCCCCTACAAGCCGCAGAAACGCACGCTCGCGCTGATTTCGACGGAGGGCGGGCAGGCGGTCGCCTCCTGGGGGCCGTTCGCCGCCGCCGGCGGCTGGGCATGGCGCTGGAAGGACCGCATCGACCGGCGCTGGATGGACCGCTATCGCGACCTGCCGGCGATGCCGGGGGCGGAAGACATGCGCTGCGGGGGCTGCGGCGCGAAGCTGCCGGCGGACCCGCTGGCGCGCGTGCTGGCGCGGCTGGAGGTCGCGCCGCGCGAGGATGTGGCGCTCGGCCTCGGCGACGACGCCGCGGTCGTGCGCCCGCCGCCCGGCCGGGTCGCCGTGCGCACGGCGGACCAGTTCCGCGCCTTCATTGACGACCCCTGGCTCTTCGGGCGCATCGCCGCGAACCATGCGCTCGGCGACATTTACGCCATGGGCGCCGAGCCCCAGACCGCGCTTGCGCTTGCGACCCTGCCGCATGCCCCCGACGACAAGCTCGAACGGGACCTGGAAGCGCTGCTGCGCGGCGCGCTGGAGGTGCTGAACGACGCCGGCTGCGCGCTGGTCGGCGGCCACACCGCGGAGGGGGTGGAACTGGCGCTCGGCTTCGCCCTTGACGGCCATGGCCGCGAGGACCGGCTGACGGGCAAGGACGGGCTGGAAGCGGGCGACCGGCTGGTGCTCGCCAAGCCGCTCGGAACCGGTGCGATTCTCGCCGCGCATATGGCCGGCCGCTGCCGGGGCGCGTGGCTGGAGGCGGCGCTTGCCGCCATGCAACAGTCCAACCGCGAGGCGGGCGAGACATTCCGCGCGCATGGCGCGGTCGCCGTCACCGATGTCACCGGCTTCGGTCTAGCGGGTCATCTCGGCGAGATGCTCCGGGCCTCGGGCCGCGCGGCCGTTCTGTGGCCCGACGCCTTGCCTGTCCTGCCGGGCGCCCGCGACCTCGTCGCGCGCGGAATGCGCAGCACGCTGCACCCCGCGAATGAGGCGGTGGCGGCCTTCGACCCCGAGGCCTGTCCGGTGCTGTTCGACCCGCAGACGGCCGGCGGGCTGCTGGCGGGCGTTCCGGAAGACCGGGCGGCCGATTGCCTCGCCGCGCTCGCCGCCGCCGGCTATGCGCAGGCGGCGGTCGTCGGCGAGGTGCTGCCGGGACCGCCCGGGGACCTCACCCTATGGGCGGACGCCGCCGTTCAGCGGCCCGGCTGCGGGACCACGCGCAGATAGGGCTTCTGCTCGTCCCAGCCGTCGGGGAACAGCTCCTTCGCCTGTTCGTTGGTGAGCGCCGGCAGGATGATGACATCGTCGCCCTGCCGCCAGTTCACCGGCGTCGCCACCTTGTGGCTGGCGGTCAGTTGCAGCGAATCGAGCGTGCGCAGGATCTCGTCGAAATTGCGCCCGGTGGAAGGCGGGTAGGTGATGGTCGCCTTCACCTTCTTGTCGGGCCCGATGAAGAACACCGAGCGCACCGTCACCGTCTCGGCGGCATTGGGGTGGATCATGTCGTAGAGCGTGGACACGTTCCGGTCGTGGTCGGCGATGATCGGGAAGTTGACCGCCTGGCCCTGGGTTTCCTCGATGTCGCTCGCCCATTCCCGGTGGCTGCCCAGCGGATCGACGGAAAGGCCGATAATGCGGCAGTTCCGCTTCTCGAAATCGCCCTTGAGGCGCGCCGCGGCGGCGAGTTCGGTCGTGCAGACCGGGGTGAAGTCGGCGGGATGGGAGAACAGGACGCCCCATCCGTCGCCGAGATAGTCGTGGAAGGAGACTTCGCCGTCGGTGGTTTGCGCGGTGAAGTCCGGAGCATCGTCGCCAAGACGCAGAGACATGGTGTGCCAACTCTGAACGCTAACTCAGATTGTAGGCACTTCGGATAGCAATGTATTTCCTCGCAAGAAAGTCCCGTATAGCATGGGGTTATTGGCATGGCAAGGCCGATCTGTGGAAAATTCGGGCTATATGAATGTAGAGCTTGTGTCGCGATAATTTGCAGATAGGGGATTTCTGGATCATATAAGGCAAGGCTGGACTTGGAGTCCCTGTGATGAACGATCATGACAGCATTTGGAACATATCGATATTTTAGTACATATGTAATACCAATAGATTTTATGGCCTCTGATGAAAGTGCCGCGAGCCCGAAACGGCCCGTCTTGGGCGGCAGCGCTGCCTTCGGAAGGACGGGCAGCGACAGCCTCGACCGGTGCTCGAACGTCGGAACCGTGCTTATGGCATAATTATGTTTCTTGGGGTAATCTTGGGGCATGGAGGTAGGCAAGTCATCTTATGTTATTCTTGCGGTGTTTATGCTTTTCTTATGGCGTTCGGGTGCCGACGGACGATCCGGTCTCGTCGCAATGGCCGCCTTGGGGAAGCAGGCGGCACCATAAGCATGCCACAAGGTTGATAGCGGCATTCGGCACCGTTGCCGGAGGGGAGCAGGCTTGGGGAAGATGAGGTGCTATGATGCTGAAGCGTGCGTGGACCGTCTGGTGCCGTCCTGAAGAGCGGGCAGCGATCCGGGCGCGGGCCAGGGCGGCGGGAATGCCGGTTTCCCACCTAGTTCTCGACTTCGCCTTCGCCAAAGCCGGCAGCCATGACGGGGCGGCGCTGACGGCGGAGGAGATGGCGGAACTGGTCGGCGGGTTCCGCGTGCTCGTGGCGTTCGTGCGCATGGTGAAGGGCGAGGCCGTGGACGCCGGCGGTTCCGAAGCCGGTCCCGGGGACGGCACGGCTGTCGCCGAAAACACGGAGAAAGACGGCCGGTTGCCGGCGGAACGGACACGCCTTTCGGTCTCGGCGACGGAAGAGGAGTGGACGGCCATTCGGGAGCGGGCTCGGCGGCATGGGCTGTCGGTCTCCCGATACCTTGTCGGCCTCGTGTTGCCGGACGGTGGCACTCCGGGTCTGCATGGCAATCCGCTGCCGGCGCTCGGCGGCGTGGAACAGCGCGAGCTTCTAGAGGCGGCGCGGCATATGCGTTCTCTGCTTTCCGGTGCGGAGGATGGCGGGACTGCGTTGTCCGGAATGCGGGAATGGATTGCGGCGCCGCGCGATGCCGGAACTCCGGTTCCTGTGGGCTCGGGCCATGCGAGGGAGAGTTGTCCTGTACCCCCGTCCGGCCATGAGCCTTCGGAGCCAGGCTCCACCGCGTCGGCCTTGCATTCGCCTGGCGCTGCGGGGAGGCCGGAACGGGCGGGCAGTGCCGAGGCGGTATCGCCGCCCCGAACCCGAGCCGCGGCAGCAGGGCGCGCTGTTCTGAGCGCCGGTCGCAGGAAATCGGCAGGTTAATGGACGCAACGGTTATCCTCCGTGTCGGGACCGGGATCGACGCCGGTGCCGCTCAACGGGGTATAGTCGTCGGCTGAATTCTGCGTCAGCGCCAGACCGATGTCCGCGAGGAAGCCGGACTGCCTGGACTTCGCATCCATGACTGCCGCCATGCATGGCTTCGTAGTGTGTCAGGAACGGCGTGGGCGCACCCCACCGTCGGCAGGTTGCTCGTGAACAGGCGACTCGATCGCAATCTACGCCCGCCTTGACGACAACACCCTGCAGGCAGAGGCGGAGAAAGCGGCGGACAGATTCGCGAAAGCGATGGGGTTCGAGCCGGAACCTCAACGGAGGAGTTCGGTAACGCGTAGATGCGGCCCAAT
Source organism: Alphaproteobacteria bacterium (assembly GCA_022824105.1). GTDB lineage: Bacteria > Pseudomonadota > Alphaproteobacteria > Bin95 > Bin95 > Bin95. The sequence continues at coordinate 12,863 of JAJEAZ010000518.1, read as the reverse complement.
CCGCCGGACTTGTGATTATATCCCATTGGGTTATACATCGCCGGATGCAAACGGTCGCCGAGACCCCGACCTTCACCCGTCAGGCGGACAAGCTGTTCACCGAGGAGGAGCGGCGCGCACTGATCGACCATCTGGCCGAGCATCCGCTGGCGGGCGAGGAGATACCGGGAACCGGCGGCGTCCGAAAGCTGCGGTTCGCGGCGCTGGGCCGGGGCAAGCGGGGCGGGGCGCGGGTGATCTACTTCTACGGAGGGAATGACATACCCATCTATGCGCTCCTCGCTTATGCGAAGTCCGCCAGAACGGACTTGAGCCCGGCAGAGCGGCGCGCCGTGGCCGGGATCGTCGCGGCGATCAGGGGAGCCAGAAAGGAGAAGCAATGAGCACGTTCGGAGAAGACCTGATCCAGTCCCTCAATGAAGCGCTGGCCCATGCCAAGGGCGAAGGCCCTGCCGTCGTTCATGCGCCCGTGGCCCCGCGCGAAGTCCGCAAGCAAGCGAGGCTCACCCAGGCGCAGATGGCCCCCCTGATGGGCATGAGCCTGTCCGGCTACCGTAAGTGGGAACAGGGAGTCCGGCGGGTCAGCGGCCCGGCGGCGACGCTGCTGCGGGTGATCCAGAAGGAACCGGAGGCGGTCAGGCGCGCGTTGCTGTCTGGGTGATCCACGACGGGACAATTGTCACCCTGTTGCACTGGGTCGATGCCGCTAACGCTTACTCAATTGGGACAGCATTGAAGTTCTCATCGTATCGCAACCTTACTGCGGGTTGCCTCCCAATCTTCAGGAAGTTCTCTATTTCATTACACTCAGCCAGAAGATCATCCAGAATCTTCATATAGTACTTCGATTTCTGGTTCGCCACGCTATTAGAAACTGGTGCTTGAGAAGCAATTTTTTCCTTGTACGAGTCTATCCATGTGCGAACGATATCTAAACTGCGTTGACACTTCTCTGGTTCAGAAATATTTCCCCCCACAACATTTGTCAGTTGCTGAAACGGGAATAGTACAGTGACATCTTGGGTAGAATCCACCTTAGCCATTCGACCAAACATTTCCACGACACATGCATCTGTTTCTTCTCGTATATAGCGGACAACCTCCGGATCAACCTCCACAAACGGTGTGGCACCATCGCTCTCCGACATTCGGAACGCCCGAACCGACTTTTCTCCCGTTAGCGCGTTCTGGTAGCCGACACCAATAAACTGTCGATCATCGTGGAAAATACTTCCCCTTGTCACGTAACCACGGACCAATACCCCGTGTTGCAGTAAACCAATAATGGATTGCGATATGTGTTCAACCAAATTGATTATTCCTGCTGGAGAAATCTCCGCAGAGATAATGGCACAATCCGATATCTGCGTGACCCTGTAGTCCAGGTTGCGGCTTTCGTACCGACTCTCGGGACAAATGATTGGCCCGTATGCAGCAATTGATTGAACATGTGACTTGCTCTCCAGTTCTCCACAGATTTCGAGAAGATCGGACAGCTGGGTACCGGAGCGCCCGTCGGCGGCTGCTACCTTGGATGTGAATCCAAGTATATCCACGAAGGCCACGAACTTATCGCGGAATTGCGGTTCGGCGGTCACGGCGCTATTGCTCCTGTCAGTTCGGCGGTATGGCTCTCGCGTTCAAGAACATCAGCGTAGCGAGAGCTTCTTCCTCGGATATCTCCACGTCCCACCCGTAGGCCGCTGCGACGGCGGCATCAAGGGCCGCATGTGCATCGCCGAGCCATTGCGGTCGAGCATTGTATAACGCGGTTAGCGTTCGCGCCTTAAGTTTCATTTGTGCCGCCTCATCACGGGCGACCGGGCGCTTCGGATAGGCGGGGACCGGCTCGTCCACCCAATCCACCCATTCGGGTGGGTTGAGCCAGCGATCACGCAGATCCACCAGCCGCCGCGAGGCCTCGCCGATGGCGACGGCACGCGGGTCGGAGGCGTAGTCGGCGGCAGGAATGTCGGGCGACAGCCCCTCCGGGAACGGGAACGTATCGAAGGTTGTGGTCGGCGTGTAGCGCGGATCGTTGCCCTTGCCGAGCCATGTCCCAAGTCTCAACGACCATGCTTCGTGAAACCGGCTGTGCAGAATGCCGAACGTCATGTCGTCGTCGCGGGCGATGACAATCAACTGATGGTCGGGGCAGACACCAGCATCGAGCCAGACAAACAGCCGGTGCTTGGAAACGGTTGGAGTCGCAATGAAGCGATGCAGGCCGTGGATCGCCCGCCACATGCCCTGTCTCGGCTCGACATGTCGCCACCAGTTGAGGCGATAGGCGTCCCGGCGGTTCCGCTGCCGCATCGGCCAGATGTGTTCCCTGACGTGCGCGAAAGGCGCTTCGTAGAGCGCGGCATCCGCCTCCGGCATGTCCCACCCGAAATCCACGATCCACTTGCCCGCCGGCCGGCGGGTGAGGTCCATGCCGTTGACCCAGGGCTTAAGGACATCGGAGTTCGGCCGCCCGTTCGGATTGGCCGGGAGGCTCAGCCACTCCCGAGCCAAATCGCCGGGAACGTCGAACGGCCCACCCTTGGTGTCGCCCATGTAGGCAACCCCGGTGTTCGCCGGGATGCGCTTGGCCCCGGTCAGGTCGATCCCGGTGCCACCGCGCCTGGCCGTGAGGTCGGAATGGATTTCATCGGCCGGCTCCCCATCCATGCGTTTCTCCGGACTGCGCGAGTCGTCCGCGCCCGAGAAGCAGACCAGCGATACCCGCACCGCCGCGCCGTCGATTACCCACGGCTCATCGGACCAGGCATCGAAGATCGGGCGCCCTTCGGTCGCAGCCTGCAAGGCTCTCCGGTTCGCTCCACCGCGTATCGAGTTGGTCGCAACGAGACCCACCCGCTGTGCCTTGCCCGACGCGACCTGCTCGCCTGCCTTCACGAACCAGTAGCAGACGAGATCGGCCTCGGGCGGCACGCGGCCTCGCCAAGCCGCGAACATCCTCAAGACGTAATCCTCGCCCAGCCCCCCGATCAGCAGCTTGCTGCCGAGAAACGGCGGGTTACCGATCACGACTTCGACTTCCGGCCAGTCCGGCTCGCTGCCATCGGGCGCAAGAATCGCGTCCCGGCATTCGATGGTGTCGAGCGGATCGAGAATGGGGTTGGTCGAGTTGCTGAACCCGTTGCGCCGCATCCACTGGATTTCGCCGATCCACACCGACACGCGGGCAAGTTCTGCCGCGTAGGCGTTGATCTCGATGCCCTTCACGTTCGCCGGGCCGACCGCCGGGAATCCGCGCGCAAGACCCAGCGTCTCCGCTTCAAGCTGAACCCTGTGCTCGATGTCCTTGAGCGCGTGCAGCGCGAGATAGAGGAAGTTCCCCGAACCGCAGGCAGGGTCCAGCACCCTGAACGACCGCAGCCGTTCGAGGAATCTATGCAGCGCCCGGTCCGCCTGCCGCCGCAGCCGTGTTCTGGCTGCCGTCGATCCCGCCGCGTCCGCGCGTTCGACGATCGTCGCGATTTCGGCCTTCGCCGTTTCCCATTCCGCGAGCAGCGGCCTCACGATCACCGGCTCGACGATGCGCATGATCTTGTCGCGGTCGGTGTAGTGCGCCCCGAGCTGCGAGCGCTTGTCGGGGTCGAGGCCGCGTTCGAACAGCGTGCCGAGGATCGAGGGGTCGATCTCCGACCAGTCGAGCGCCGCCGCCCTGAGGGCTGTTTCGATACCCTCACGGTCGAGCGGCAAGGCCGTGTCGTCGTCGAACAGTCCGCCATTGAACCAGGCGACCGGTTCGAACCCGACATCGCCGCCCGTCGCCATCGCGCTGAACAGGCGCGAGGCATAATCCTGGAACCTGCTGGGGTCGTGCCGTGTGCGTTCCAGCATCCGGGTAAACATGTTGGCGGGCAGCAGGCCGACATCCTCGGCGAACATGCAGAATACGAGCCGGTTGACGAAATGCGCCACCGTCTGTGGATCGTGGCCCCGGTCCCGCAAACCCTGCGCAAGCTCCGCGAAGGTCGTCGCCGCGCGCTCCGTCACCGCCTGCCGCGTCTCGCCCGGCCGCAGCCGCTCCGGGTCCGACATCGCCCATTTGAGCTTGTCGCGGGTTGCACCGTCGGCGAGATCGTCGAGCGTGAACTCGTGCGTATCGCTCACGCTGTTCGTCCAGTTGGTGCGGATGCGGAACCGCGCCATGTCCGAGACGATCAGCAGTGGCGGGTTCTCCAGTGCCAGCGCATACTGCCGCAACTGATTGAAAGCCGCGTCGAGATCGGCACGGCGGCCCTTGTACTCCCATGCGAAGCAGCCGCACTTCCACACGTCGGCCCAGCCGTCTCGGCCGGTATCCTTCCGCGCGCCACGCTCGAAGCAGTACCACTCGCCCGCCGGGTCGGCTTCCGCCGGCGTTGGCTCGCCCAGCAGACGACAGAGGTCGATGAAGTGTTCCTGCGACGCCGAGCGTTCCTTCAACTCCGACGCCCGCCACTTGGCGATGAACTCACCAGGCGTCATCACGCCGCCGGCGATGACGAGGACACCGGACGGCAGCACCGACAGGTCGCGTGCGAGGATGGCGACGTGACTTCCTTCATCGAAGCATGTCTCTCCGCTCCGCTCTCGCTTCCATCACGATGCAGCGGCCTTGAGCAGGTCGCAAGTCCGTTTCAGATTCCATGCAGAGTTGGTTTTGTCACAACCTGTACGCCGGTCGCCAGCTCCATTTCATGTCCTTCGCGCCCAGCCCCCTCGTCCCGTACCAATCTCCTCCCCGACGCCGAGAAAATCCGCCCTACGTCGGGACAAACCCGCTTTCCGTCTTTCCGAACAAGCCGTCCATATTGAGTGCTTCAGGATCTACGCTGTGAAGAACAAGCATCCTTTCGTTGACCGGCAGCAACACCGACGAAAAATGAGCAGGAAGCGCAGTGCCTATGCCAAGCATGAGATCGTCCTTGACCGTGAACATGCTGACGGCAGGATGCTCCGCAAGCAGAAGAAAGGACGTATAGCCGAGCAGAACCGCGCGAGGGTCGAACAGCGAAGACTCTGCATGTGATACGTCTCAGATCGTACGGTAATTATCACTTTGGGCCACGCTCAGCGCCTTGTGCATTTGAACAGACCTCTGGGTTTTGCACTCCCGTCATCCGAACCTCGAAAATCGTAGTAACTGCCCTTGCCACCTACAGATATCAAAAAGGCGCAATCAGAGCGGCCGTCTGCGCCCCAACACCAATCCCATCGGCGCTCAAGACCATGAATGCTAAACTCCGCGCGCTCCACGAATTCGCCGAATTTAACCTCACCGGCGCCGTTGTTCAGGTTCGCTGTCAACGTAACGCAATCCGTTGTGGAAAACGTGCAGCCGTCGACATAATCACCGCATTTCCACTGTTCTATCCCGGCCTTGATGCCCGCCTTCTTCTTCGCCTCCTCTGTTGTCGGAGTAGAGCGAGCGCCAGCGGCCGTGTTAGGGCTCTGCCCCTGTGGCGGCGTCCCTTCTGTTGTCGGAGTAGAGTCATCTACGGTCACGCAACCCGCCAAGAGCACCAGTGCTGCCAAAATCGCTGGCAGAGACCGACACCACTGCGAATTTCCAACCATATGACATTCCCCCGACGCGGCTGTGTCCAGCTCATGGTGATCGATATGTTCCGATCATGGAACTCTTGGCGATAATAGCATTGTCTCCCGTACCTGCGGACCTTCACTGGTGGCAATGTGGCATATCACGGCTCGGGACACGATCCCGGTCCGGTTCGAACACCAGTTCGGGCACAACCACCTCCCAAGCGTAGCATTTCATGGCATCGCGGTATTTCAGGTCGGAAGCCTCGCGGCTCCAACCGACCACGGCGAACACCTCCGCCGAGCGGCACCGTGTTCCGGGTGGCGGCCTGAACGACCCGGCGAGGCGTCCCACCGCTCGGCCGGCCCGGTCCAGCAGCGTCCAACGCCCGTTCTTTCCGACCCGCACGTCCAGGGAATCGCCAACCGACAGGGCAGCGATGGCGCCGTGCATCGGATCGCCGGTACGACGGCGTCCGGCGAAACCGAGGTCGATCTCCTGGAGAGTGGGCCGGACATGGCGGAACTCCACCGCCTCCGGGCACGGTGGAAGCTTGGCGGCCTCTCGGAGAATTGTGACGGGATGGTCGACAAGCTCATCCTGGAAGCCCCGGGACTCGTCCAGCCTCGCCAGCGTCAGGGTCTGCCGCGCTCGCGTCATGGCCACGTAATACAGCCGGCGCGGCGCATCGGGGTCCTCGCCGCGGCCAACACGGTCCCAGCCTCCGTCCAGAACCACCACATGGTCGAACTCCAGCCCCTTGGCGCGATGGGCGGTGAGCAAAAGCAGTCCCCGCTGGCGCCGTCGTATGTCCCGGCCCCACTCGGCCAGCCACTCGATGAAATGCTCCACCGGCGTTTCCCCATCGCCGGTTTCCAGCGCATGTTCCTCGACGGCCTGGCGCAGCAGGTCGTGCCAAGGACCGGAGGGTTGCTCGTCTGCCCAGCGGCGCAGGGACGCGCCGTCGACGATCCGCGTTTCACGCCGGCGCAGCCATTCGACGAACGCCCGGGTTTCCCGCAGGCGCCAGAAACCCGGGATCTCCTCGTTCGCCATCTGCACCGGGATGTCATGCGCCTCGCAGAACGCCCGCACCGGGACAAGGTATTCCCACTCGCGCGCGATAATGGCGCATTTCGACCAGTCCCACGATGGCGGCGCCAGCCTGGAGAGGCGCAGCAGTTCCGCCATGACGGCCCGCGCCTGGCGGACCGGATCGCCGCCAGCGGGCAGGATCTGCGCCTTTCCGCGCGACACCGGGTCCAGCGCTGCCCACTCTCCGCCCGGCGGGTCCCTCTCGCGGGCGCGGTCGACATGGATGGGATGCCCTGCCTTCATCCGGTTCCGCGCGGGCTCGATCACCGCGTTCGCCGCCGCCACGATATGGGCCGTCGAACGGTAGTTGGCGGTCAGGTAGGTGGGCCTCGGTCCATAGTCGGCCTCGAAGCGCCGGATGAACTCCACCGACGCGCCGTTGAAGGCATAGATGTTCTGGTCGTCGTCGCCGACTGCGAACAGGGTGAGCTTGCCGGCATCGTCTTCCAGCGTCCGGCCGGCCAGCGCCGATATCAGATCGTACTGCTCGGGACCGACATCCTGGTATTCGTCGACGAGAATCCAGCGAAAACCCGCGAGCAGCCGCTCGCGGCGCTCGTCCGCCTCCTCAGGCGACAACTCCTCGCCGCGGAGCAATGCGACGGCGCGGCGCATCACGTCCCTGAATATGCTGTCGTCCGGGCGCTCGGACCGGCCGGTAAAGCTCGCTCCTGCCAGGCGCATGGCGAGCGCGTGGCAGGTGAGCACCGTCACCCCGCGGGCATCGCCGCCGATCATCTCCGAGAGCCGGCGGCGAATATCGACAGCCGCGTGACGATTGTAGGCAAGCGCAAGGATGCCTCGGGCGTTCTCGCGCCTGACCCGGATCAACCAGGCGATGCGATGGACCAGCACGCGCGTCTTGCCGGAGCCGGGGCCCGCGAGCACCAGGACGTTGGTCCGCTCCCGCTCGTCGGCCACGATGCGCTGCTGGACAGGATTCCCGAGGCTCTCGACGATGGCCCGCCAGGACGCGGGCGTCGTCTGCCGGCCGGTCTCCCGGTCCCGCCCCGGCAGCCAGCGCGCCAGAAACGCCTCCTCCCCGAGCGCGAAATAGTCCATCGCCAGGCGCAGCGCCTCGCTCATGGCGGCGAGGCCGCGCTCGGCGAACTCCACCATGACGTGGATTTGTAGCACCTGTCCCTGATAGTGCAATGCAAGCGGCTCGAAGTCGGCCCTGGAGAACCCGCGCCGGTGCCGCTGCTCCAGCCGGATCGTCATGGCCGGGCGGAACACCGCCAGCCCTTTGTTGAGGCGGATCGCCTCCTGCTCGTGCAACCAGAGCAGTGCCCGGTCCAGCAGCCTGGCCGGATTGCGGACCCTGCTTTTCAGGACCAGGTCCGACTCGATGGCCTGCAGGAGTTTCCCGAGCGTGGTCTTGGCCAGCAGATCGGTGCCGCGGCTGCCCGACGGCAGGCGGCCGAGCAGATGTTCGAGCAGACGGCCGGCCGCCTCGCGGCGTATTTCGGCCCATTCTTCGAGGCTCTCCCATTCGCGCTTCAGCGTGAACCGCGCGGTCTCCATGTCACGCTTGCGGACCGTGAGGCTGCCTGTCGCGCCGTCCTCCTCGCCGCGTCGGTCTTGTGAGATGCCCCGGACGATGCGGAACAGACGTTCCGGCAGCGGATCGGCCAGCCCCTGGTCCCGCAGCACCTGCGCGGCAATGCGCAGATGGAGGGACGAGCTGTCTTCCTTGCCGAGGTCGGGAGCGGCTTCCCGCATGTGAGCGATAAGGGCGGTCTCCAGCGCGGCCGCTTCTTCGAGACGCTTGCGCGACGAGCGGTCCACTCCAGTGTGGACGAACGCGGTCAGCGCCGTGTCGTTGCTGGCAATGCCGAACCGTTCGAGGTCGTAAAGGGCGCCGCGCACACCCTCGGGACTGAGGCCCGAGACCCCCATCAGCTCGTCCGTGCTGATCCCTTCGTCGGCGCCCGCGCCGATCAGCGCTTCCGCGATCTGCAGCAGTTGTTTGCGATACGCATCCGCGATCCCGGCCCTGGCGAGCCGCCGTTCGGCCTCGTCGACCGAGCCCACACGGAGCGAGGACGGAAACACCTGGACGACATTCTCCTCCCTGGTCAGGAGTTGGGATTCCTCCAGCCAGGCGACGGCAGTGCGCACCCTCGTGTCGTCGGTTGCGGAGTCGCGTTCGAATAGCTTTTCCTCGTCCTCGCCGAGGATCTCGCCCGCGGTCGCCACCACATCGCCGTCAAAGCGTTTCTTGCGGTCGAGATTGCGCAGGGCCCTCAGAATCCCGTGGATCTCCTCGCGGGTGAGACGCGAGCGCGCCGACATGCCGAACTGGCGTTCGACATCGTCCGCCGCATAGAGCAGAACGCAGCGTGCCGGGGCACGGTCGCGTCCGGCGCGGCCGGCTTCCTGGAGATAGTTCTCCAGCGAGCCCGGGATGTCGGCGTGGACCACCAGCCGCACGTCCGGCTTGTCGATCCCCATGCCGAAGGCATTGGTGGCCGCGATCGCGCGCAACTCGCCGGCAACGAAACGCCGCTGCACGTCCTTCTTCGTCTCTGGAGGCAGGCCTGCGTGGAAACGGTCTGCCGCGACCCCCTTCAATTGCAGGAACTCCGCGATGTCCTCGCTCTGCTGGCGCGTCGCGCAATAGACGATGGCGCCGCCCGGCATGCCGGGTGGCAGATAGGACTCAAGGACCTGAAGGATGTCGGAGAACTTCTCTCCCCCGCTGGTCGGGATCACCTCGAAAGAGAGATTGGCGCGCTCGGCGCCACCGTCGAATACAGCCAGTTCGATACCGAGCTCGTCGCGGAAATGCCGGGCGATGTCCCCGACGACGTCGGGCTTGGCGGTCGCGGTCAGGCATAGTACCGGAGGCACCGGGCCGTCACCCGCCTTCTCGCGGATGAAACGCCCCACATAGCGGTAGTCGGGCCGGAAGTCGTGGCCCCAGCGCGAAAGGCAGTGCGCCTCGTCAAGCACCCAGGCGCCGATCTCGCGCTGGGCCAGCGCCCGCCGCAGGGACCGCGAGCGCAACTGCTCCGGAGAGATCAGCAGGATGCCGGCGTCTCCCAGCCGGACCTGGTCCAGGGCGTCGGCGCGCTCCGGCATCGACAGCAGCCCGTTGACGGTCACGCAGCAGTCGATTTGGCGCTGCTCCAGCCCGGACACCTGGTCCGCCATCAGCGCGACCAGGGGTGAGATCGCAACCGTCAGCGCGCCGGTCTTGTGGTAACGCGACAGCGCGGGAATCTGGTAGCAGAGCGATTTCCCGGTGCCGGTGGGAAGAATCCCGAGCGCGTGCCGGCCCGCCATCGCCTCCTCGACGATGGCCTGCTGCATGGGCCTCCCGTCCTCGTTCGCCGGTTCGGGACGAAACCCGTCATAGCCGAACCAGCGTTTCAGCTCCTTGTTCGCGTCGTGGTATTCCCGGCACCAGTTGCAGGACGGATCTGTGCAGGCAGTGTCCCTGAGGCGCCGCACCAGCTGGCCGGCTTCCGGAAACTGATGGCGCACCCAGGGCGGCATCACGGAATTGTCGCCCGCCACCGACAGCCATGCCAGGGCATAGGCCAGCGACCAGCCAAGCTTGCCCATGTCCGCCATGACCTCACGCGCGTGGGTCACGCAGGCGGTATCCTCCAGTCTCCGTCCGATCGCCCCCATGGCCTCGGCTTCCGACGGACGGCGAGCGCGTCGAAGCCGGGAAAAGAACAAGTCCAGGGCGCGGTCCACGCCTGCATGGTCGGGGGTGCATAACCGGTGCCATGCGGCCAGCAGATCCGGTGCAGCCTTCGCCAGCGCCTCGCGCTCGTCGCCGAAGAGCTTGAGTGCCAGGCGGGAATCGCACTCGGGATCGTTCACCCGGCCGCGTTTGAGACCGCCGTCCTGGTAGTGCTTGACGAGGCTGTGATAGGGGTTGCGCGGAAACGCGAGCGGGCTGAGGCGCAACGTGTCCACCGCCGGCAGCTTCAGAAGCCGGAGGTCCGGCTTCACTGCCCTGAGGTGGGGCAGGTCGAAGGCGATCAGATTGTGCCCCAGCACGAAGGACGCGCCCTCGGCGAAATCGTCGAGCTTCTCGAGCGCGGCGGCCAGACCGTCGCCCGAATGCGTCATGCTGCGGCCGGTATCGCTGCGCACCGCCCCAAAGGCATGAATGCGGCCGTTCCTGCCGACCTCAAGGTCGATGGAAACGCAGGACAGCCGGAACGGGGCACTGTCCGGCGGGGCGCCGGTCAAACCGCTCGTTCCGCCGTCCAGGGATCGATGACCTCGATCCCAACGCCCTCGAAATCCCGGACATTGCGCGTAATCACCGCCATGCCGCGAGACCGGGCGATCGACGCGATCTGGCAGTCCCCCGGAGCGATGGGGCGTCCCGCGGAACGCCGGCCCGCCGCGATCTCCGCGTAGGCGCGGGCGGCGGTGCTGTCGAATGGAAGAACCCGTCCGGCGAAGCCGATGTCGAGCCACCGGGTCATCGCGGTCTCCAGTTCTTCTCGCCGTCGGCCCGCCGGCATGATCTCAACGCCGTAGAGCAACTCGGCTTCGCTCACAGCCGTCAGATACATCTCTTGCGCGTTCCGTCCGGCAATCCACGCCGCAACCGCAGGAGCCGGTGAAGGCCGCATCAGTTCCGACGCGACATTCGTGTCGATGACGTACACTCCGGGCGGCTCAGGAGAAGTCGGGCGGCTCGCGCATCGCGCCGCGTGCGGGAAGTGCCAGTTCGACGCCGCCCAGCGGCGCGAAGCACTCGCGGGTGAACCTGGCGAGGTCGCAGGGCCCGTCCTGCCCATCGTTCACCGCGTTCCGAAGGATGATGCGCACCTCTTCCTCCATGGAACGACGATGCTCCGCCGCACGCACGCGCAGGCGTGTCTTTACGTCATCGTCGAGATTGCGGATTGTGATGCTCGCCACACCAGAGTCCTCCGGTTGCCGTTGAGCCGCATTCTATGGGCGACTGCGATGCAATCAAGATACCGGTGCGGCACACTCCTATACAGGGCCGTGCCGGTTCCACGGCCGCCTGTAGAGTGGAGTTTCGGCAGCTTTCGGCGCTTTGTGGATGCGCGATTATGATGGGATTTGTCTTCTGCCCGGAGGCATGCGTGCGGGGATACGGCTAGTGCTCTTGCCATTGGGACGGGTCAGTCCTCGTTCTGCGCACTCCATTCGTCATCCCTTCGGTCGAAGTGTTCGCTGGTGCCGGCCAACGCCTGAAGGGTTTTCCCGGCCCACCTCCTCAGAGCCGAGGACGGGTGCCCGTCCCGCAGACTAGCGAGTGCCGCCTCGTATCGCCCGAAAAAGGAAGAGGCCGAGCCCCCAAAGCCGCCTGAGAATATGTTGCTGTCCAGGGCCTGCCGTACTCTTGCCCGGTCCCCGAACTCCTGGATCAACCGGCTCATCCATGGATGCAGACCTGCTCCTCGGCCGCCGCCGTCGTCATCCAGAAACGGCAGCGTCTCGGCTGCAAATGCGGCCGCCTCGTCGCCATTGGCGCGGCACCAGGCGAACAGCACCTCCTCCGGGAGGCAAAGGATGGGCGGGTCGGCTTGTCGCTCCGATAGCCCTTTCCCCAACAGGAAACGCAGCCGCACGGCGTTGACTCCCTTGGCAAGAATGCCCCCGCCCAGGATTTGCCAGGATATTTCCGGGAATCCCTCGAGAAGCGGACGAACGAGGTCTTCCATCATGAAATCCAGATCGTGGTCTTGCTCGGCGACGAGAGCGGACGACAGGGCCATCGCCGTGATGCGTGCATCCGCGTCGACGCGCCCCTGATCCAGCAACCAGGTCATCACCGTCTTGAAGTGGTACGGCAGCATCGGATCGGATGTCGACGGGGGAAGCTGCGTGACGAGATTGTGCGCAGCCTTCACAAGCTGCGGCCTAGGCAGAATCGACATTCATCGCATCCATACGATAGCAGAAGCGATGTGTATGAAGGCGAGGAAGTATATTGCTTTTCGGTCGTATCGGGTTGCGATGCGTCGGAAGTGTTTGATTTTGTTGAAGTAGCGTTCGATGCGGTTTCGGTGTTTATAGATTTCGGCGTCATAGCCGATGAGGCGCTTTCGCGTTGGATTGGAGGGGATGACGGCCTCGGCCTCGATGTCGGCGATGCGGTTGCGGATGGCATTGGCGTCGTAAGCAGCGTCGGCGAGCACATGGCGGGGCCGAAACCCCTCCATCAACGCCAGGGCCTTTGGCGCGTCGCCGGCCTGTCCGGGCGAGAGGATCACGCGGAGCG
>JAJEAZ010000723.1 GCA_022824105.1 Alphaproteobacteria bacterium | reverse complement strand
GACGACCTCGCGACGAGCGTCAACCGGATGCTGGCGCGCATCGAGCTGCTTATGAGCGAACTGCGCGAGGTGACAGACAATATCGCCCACGACCTGCGCCGCCCGCTGGCCCGGCTGCATGCGCGGCTGGAAGACGTGCTGAGGGGACCCGTCGATGCCGCCGTCTATCGGGAGGCGCTGGTCAGGACCGACCTTGAGGTCATGGAACTCATCGACACCTTCAACATGCTTCTGGAGATCGCCAAGGCCGAGGCCGGCCCCGCGCCGCTCGTTCCCGTCGATCTGGCCGAACTCGTGGGAGACCTGGTCGAACTGCACGCGCCGTCTGCGGAGGAACGCGGCATCGAGCTTGAGCTGTCTCGGGAGGGGCCGGCCTCGGCGGTGCGCGGGCAGCCGGAACTGCTGGCCCAGGCGCTCTCCAATCTCATCGACAATGCGGTCAAATACACGCCGGAGGGCGGCCGGGTCGCTGCCACCGTTGGCCCGGCAGGCGTGGCCGTGTCGGATAGCGGCCCCGGCATCGCGCCCGAAGACCGGGAGCGCGTGCTCGACCGTTTCGTGCGCCTCGACCCGAGCCGCCACCTGCCCGGCAACGGACTCGGCCTGGCGCTGGTCGCCGCCGCCGCCCGCCGCCACAGCGCCCGCCTCGTGCTGTCCGACGCAGCGCCCGGCCACAACCCGCCCGGGCTCAGGGTGAGCCTGGAATTCGCTTCCTCCTGAGGCGGCCGGACTTCCGTTTCGGCCCGAAGGGGTTTCTCTCTAGACTGGCCGCGTGAGCATGGATGCCCCCATATACGAGGTTTTCGGACCCTTGCCGCAGGGCGCCCCGGGTAACGACGCTTCGACGCTGCGTGCGCTGGATGCGGTTCCGGACTGCGATGCCGTTCGACGAGTGCTCGACCTGGGCGCGGGGCGCGGCCGCACGACCTTCGCATTGGCGCAGGCGCTCCCGGATGCGCATGTTACGGCCGTCGATATCCACGGTCCCTTCGTCATGCGGATAGCCGAACGCGCCCGCGAGGCAGGCGTTGCAAACCGCGTTCATGCGATGTGCGGGGACATGGAAACCCTCGATGTGGCCGAGGGGAGCATGGACCTCATCTGGGCCGAAGGGTCCATCTATATCTTGGGCATGGAGCGGGCTTTCGCCCTGTGGCGCCCCTGGCTTCGTCCGGGCGGTTGCATCGCATTCAGCGATTTCGTCCGGTGGACCGGCGATCTTTCGAAAGACGTCCGCGAGTTCTGGGCCGTCGAATATCCGGACATGGCGTCCGAAGCCGCGATTCGGTGTCGCGCGGAGAGAGCCGGCTATCGGACGGTCAGCGGCTTCCGCATGTCGAGGGAAGCGCACGACGCCTACTACGTCCCGCTGGAGGCGCGCGCAGCCGCGCTTGCGGGATGCACCCGCGCCGGCGTGTCGAACGTCCTCGAGACCGTCCGAAAGGAGATCGACATAGTCCGACGCTTCCCCGATGAGGCCGGCTACGCTTTCTTCGTCCTTCAGCGCACCGACGGCTGACTCCGGACTGTGCCGCCCCACGCCTCCACGACGACACAGTCCTCCTCGACAAATACGGGCATGGTTTCGGCCTCGCGCCTGCTGCCGCTTGCTGCCACGATCTTCGTCCCGTTCCGGCGGACGCGGCTCCGTCCGTAACCCGTCGGGTCCAATGGCCGGCCTGGAGTTTGCCCTGTCCTGACTCGTCCGAAATACGGAGGTTTCATTCTTCTGCGGAACGATCTATTGTGTACATATCGATGAACATTACGGCGAAGACAATGGCGGACCGGCATTCGATTGCGGAAGCGCGGCGCAACCTCCCGTCGCTGGTGCGCGATGCGGAGAACGGGAAGGCCGTACAGCTTACCCGCCGGGGCGAGCTGGTGGCCGTTCTGGTCGGGCACAGGGAGTTCGAGCGCCTCTCATCGGGCCGGCGGAGCTTCGCGGACGCCTACCGCGACTTCGTGAACTCGGCCGAGCTTGCCGGGCTTGCCTTGGACCCCGACGAGCTGTTCGGGGATTTGCGCGAGAGAACGCCCGGCCGCGACGTGCGCTTGTAGTCAAGCGGTGAAGTATCTTCTCGACACCAACACCGTCTCGGAGCCCTTGCGGCCGCGGCCGAACGCCGGCGTTGTCAGGCGCCTGCACGAGCATGAAGGTGAGATCGCGGTCCCTGCTCCGGTCTGGCACGAGTTGCGCTTCGGTTGTTCCAGGCTTCCGCCGTCGCGCCGCCGGACGGCAATCGAGCGTTACATCGAAGACGTGGTGCTGCAGAGCTTCCCGGTTCTGGACTATGGCAGGGAAGCGGCGGACTGGCATGCCCGGGAGCGTGCGCGGCTGGCCGGTAGCGGCCGAACGCCGCCCTTCGTCGACGGCCAGATCGCCGCGATCGCTCACACCAACTCGTTGATTCTGGTGACGTCGAACATCGGCGACTTCCGGGCTTTCGACGGCCTGAGCATCGAAAACTGGATGTAGTCGGGCCCGAACCCGCTTCAGGCGGGCAAGGACGCATGGGGAGCGGATGCGGCATGAACGGCAGGCGGGGGTTGTTGGACGACACGGTCCGGCGCGCGGCGCGGTTTCTGGAAACGCTGCCCGAACGCCCCGTGGCTGCGGCGCGCGGGGCGGGCGAACTGGCGCCGGCGCTCGGCGGGGCGCTGCCGAAAGAGGGGCTGCCGGCTTCCGGAATCCTCTCCCGGCTCGACGAAATCGGTGGGCAGGGAACGGTTGCGAGCGCGGGCCCGCGCTATTTCGGCTTCGTGACCGGAGGCGTCCTGCCGGCCTCTCTGGCTGCGAACTGGCTCGCGGCTGCGTGGGACCAGAACGCCTTCAGCGAAGTGAGCTCGCCGGTCGGCGCGGCAATCGAGCGGGTCGCGGCGCGGTGGGTGCTGGAAGCGCTCGACCTGCCGGCGGATGCGGGGACCGCCTTCGTCACCGGGGCGACGATGGCCAATTTCACCGCGCTCGCGGCCGACCGCCGGGCCGTGCTGCTCGCGCACGGCCATGACGTGGACCGGCACGGGCTCCATGCAGCGCCGGAAGTCACTGTCGTGGTGGGCGAGCAGGCGCACGCCACCCTGTTCAAGGCGCTGGGCCTGCTCGGGCTCGGGCGGGACCGGGTGGTCCGGGCGCCCGTCGATGACCAGGGCCGCATGTGCGTGGATGCGCTCCCCGAACTGCACGGCCCGGCCATCGTCTGCACGCAGGCCGGCAATGTGAACACCGGGGCGTTCGATCCGGTAGGCGCGATATGCGAGGCCGTGCGCGCCGATGATGTCCGGGTCCATGTGGACGGCGCCTTCGGCCTCTGGGCGAGAGTATCTCCGGAATTCGCGGCGCTGGCGCAGGGCATCGAGCGCGCCGACTCCTGGGCTGCCGATGCGCACAAGTGGCTGAACGTGCCCTATGACAGCGGCCTCGCCATTGTGCGCGACGCCGGCGCCTTGCGCGGCGCGATGTCGGTGCAGGCGGACTATCTCCCGGACCCGGAGAACCGGGAGCCGTTCGAATTCACGCCGGAGACCAGCCGGCGCATGCGCGGCGTCGAGGTCTGGGCGGCGCTGGCATCGCTCGGCCGCGACGGCCTGGCGGAGCTGGTCGGGCGCAACTGCCGTCAGGCGCGGCGTTTTGCGGCCGGGCTGCGGGACTCCGGCTTCGAAATCCTCAACGACGTGGCGCTGAACCAGGCGCTCGTGGCTTTCGGCGACGACCGGACCACGGAGGAGGTCATCCGCGCCGTGCAGCGCGAAGGGACCTGCTGGTGCGGGGGCACCCGATGGAACGGCCGGGCCGCCATGCGCATCAGCGTCTCGTCATGGGCCACCACCGACGACGATGTCGAGCGCAGCCTTGCCGCCATCGTCCGGGTTGCAGAGGCCGTCCGCTGAACGGCGTGTCCTGTCGGTGGGTTCGGGGCTTCCCTTCGTCCCGTTTCAGGGCCAGAGCGCGTCCAGCGGGAAAGCGATCGCCTCGAAGGGCGGGAAGGACACGGAGTCGTCGTTCCTGGCCGAACCCGCCGGCGACCAATCGCCCTCCGTCAGCGCGAATGCCTCCAGCGTCCGCTCTGCCGGATCGACGAGCCAGAGATGGCCGACCCCTTCCCGCGCATAGATGGGACGCTTCTGTTCGAGATCGAATTTCCACGTCGAGGGGGACAGGATTTCGCACACCCAGTCCGGCGCGAGTGTGCAATGAGGGGTATCTGGATAATCCGGCATCCGTTCGCGGCGCCAGCCGGCCAGGTCCGGCACCAGAACATCCTCGCCGAAATGGAGTTCCGGTTCGTCGATGATCCACCAACCGCCCGGGCCGCCCCGCCCCTTCTGGAACGGGCTGACAAGCTCATCGCCAAGCGACGACCCTGCCAGCGCATGCGGCATGGCCGGCCGCGGTTGCAGATGCAGCGCGCCTTCGACGATTTCGGCCACCATATGCGGCGGCGCGTCGAGCACGTCCCGGTAGGTTGCCCGGCCCGTCTTCCGTTTGCGCAGCGCCGCGCCCGCGCTCATCCCGTCTTCTCCGTGTCCCGCTCGCCGGCCATGCTACGCCCGCGCGCCGGTTCTGTCACCGAGGCGCCGCCGCGCCTCAGGTCTCGACGACCACATGGTCCTCCTCGACGCGGACGGGCACGGTTTCGGCCCTGAGTTCCTCGGCCGGTTTGGCGGAGACGCGGAAGGCGCGGGTGCGGTGGCGGCGGGGGTCGAAGCGGCTCCTGCCGGTGGCGAGGTCGAACTCCCAGCCATGCCAGGGGCAGCGCAGGGCAGATCGGCCAATCGACAATCGGTATTCCGGGGGATACAGATGCGAGCAACCATGGCCACATATGTTTTCTATGTTTTATTGTCCTAGAAAACAATGTTGATATATAAGGAATAATATGTTTATGTTCGGATGAATCATTCAAAAAGAAAGAGAGGAAGTGGAACATGGAGAGCCAATTCAGTCAAATGTCTCACACTGAACGCCGACGGGTCTTGGTGGACGCCGCGAAGCGGGCACTGACGGAAACGACAGTGGGGCTAAAGCGGCTTCCCGGTCGTGGGAGGTCGAATGTCTGGGTCGTCGAAGAGGGCGGTCGGACCAAGCGGGTGGCTATTCGGACGACGCAGGACCGGTGGTTCGCATTTCCGCCGATGGAGAACGGGACGAAGTGGAAAACACTGAGCGATATTGATGTTGTTGTCGTAGCCGCAGTGGATGACCGCGATGACCCTAAGCGGGCTGAAGTCTATCGCTTCGACGCCGACGAAGTTCGGAAGCGCTTCGACGAATCCTATGCAGCACGCACCGGAGCTGGACAAAGCGAACCAGACGGTTACGGAATGTGGGTCGGTCTCGACGAGGATCGTCGAGGTTTGCCGGCAAGTGTCGGATCCGGTCTCGCCTCCGTGTATCCACCCATCGCGACGTACCCTTTGGTTGGAGCAACGAACAAGGAGCCCGAAGCGGCCGAAGCGGCAGTCGAAGAGGAGGCTCATAAATCCGAACCGGACACCATCGCTGCAGTCATGAACTGGGCACGGTCGCGGATCGCGACACTCTCCGGGCTTCCGGAGGAGGCCGTAAAACTGGACTGCCGCATTGAGCCCTGAGGAGAACCTTGAGCATGACCAGAAGCAGGAAAAGCGAAACCCCGGGCGCATACCAAGAGGCAGAGGCGGGTCCGGGGTGCACAAGGCGAATATGATGGACCGGGAACTGGTCGTCAATACCTTTTCATATACAGATGATGTACTCGACCAGCTTGAGACATCACTTTCGTACGAGCGTCTGGGTACCTATCTCGAGGCTACTCGAGGAGACCGGGGGGAAGCAATCCGCCTCCATGTTTGGAATACGACTGTCAGCGCGGCCTTCTACGGTCCGTTGCAGGGTCTGGAACTCGCGTTGCGCAATGCCATGCACGGCAGACTTTCCCAACGATACGGCCCGGCCTGGTACGACAACCCGGCCGCGGGCCTCGATAAAGGAGCATTGAAAAGGGTCGAACGCGCCAAGGTAGGTTTGCTGCGGGACAATCGGAGAATTGCTCCGGCTGACGTTATAGCGACCCTATCGTTCGGCTTCTGGGTTTCTCTACTTGGCCCCGGCGGTCGCACCGGAAACGGACCCAAGGCAAACTACGAAATGACGTTGTGGCGTCCGGCACTACGTGGCGCATTCCCGCATTGCACGCGCCTGAGCCGTCGCCAAGCGCATCGACCGCTGGATGCATTGCGAGACCTGCGTAACAGGATCGCTCATCACGAACCGATCTTCAGGCGAAATCTGACCTCGGACCATCGGCAGATAGTCGATGTAGCCGGGTGGATATCGCCTACGACCCGAGCATGGATCGAACATTATACCCGCGGTCGTTGACCGGAACCCATGACGGCTTCGACGCCCGCCGCCCCCTTCCGTCATGCCCGGACTTGTTCCGGGGTCGCATACCAGCGTAGCCATCTGCCGCCACCGTCCGCCGCCTGTCGCCAGGATCATGATAGACAGTTGTAATGGTTAGTATTTTTCCATCCTTCCCGGTTCGTGACCCCTTGACTTTCCGCCTTTCGTCGCCTTTCATAGCCGCCCATTTGATGCCGCTCGCATACGGTTTGATGACTGAAATTCGAGCGATTCCAGACGGAGCGCGACGACGATGCCGAAACGCAGCACCCTCAGGCTCACCAAGCGGATTGTGGACGGGCTCAAGCCCGGCGGCAAGGACGCCATCTTCTGGGACCGCGACCTCGCCGGCTTCGGGGTCAGGGTCCATACCACCGGGCGCAAGCTCTA
>JAJEAZ010000489.1 GCA_022824105.1 Alphaproteobacteria bacterium | reverse complement strand
CCATACAGGCCCGCGGCGTTGGCAAGGCCGCACAGAGAGGCCGGACACACGACTGCGCCTGACCGCAAAAGCCCCACCAAGCCGAAAAAACTGCTTGCATACAAGGAGGCGTCCACACACGGCTCGGGGGCCGGGGCGACGATATGGGCCGCAATCTTCCCATGAGTCCCAAGTCGAGGCCGCTGGTATTACCCCGTCTCCTTCCAGCGCTCCCGCGCCTCGTCATCGTCGACGCGCGCGGCGACCCAGCGTTCGCCGTCTTCCCCCTCCTCGCGTTTCCAGAAGGGGGCTTCGGTCTTGAGCCAGTCCATCAGGAAGTTGCAGCTGTCGAAGGCCGCCTGGCGGTGGGCCGAAGCGGTGATCGTCAGCACGATGGGCTCACCCGGCTCCAGACGCCCGTAGCGGTGGACGATCAGCGAAGCCTCCAGCGGCCAGCGCCGATGGGCCTCGGCGTCGATCAGTTCCAGCTGGCGTTCCGTCATGCCGGGATAGTGCTCCAGGGTCATGGAGCGCAGCCCGCCCAAGTCGCGCACGAGGCCGACAAAGCTGGCGACGCCGCCGATGCGGGTGTTGCCGGCGGTGAGCGCCGCGATCTCGCGCCCGACATCGAAGGCCTCGCGCTGCACCCGGATCATCGCGTCAGCCTCCGGTGACCGGGGGAAAGAAGGCCACTTCGTCGCCGGGGCCGACGGGGGTGTCGGCTTCGGCGAAGTCCTGGTTCACCGCGAAGCGCACCACCGAGCGGTCCGCGAAGACTTCCGCCTGCCTCTCGTCCCGGGCGGCCAGCCAGTCGATCAATGCGCCGACCGTGGCAACGCCCGGCGGAGGCGCGACCTCGCACTCCGACATGCCGGCCTTGTCGCGCAGCCAGGCGAAATAGAGGATCTTCACTTGTGCAACTCCAGCCGCTCGACGATGAAATCGGCGATTGCCTCCGGGTCGTCAAGGTCGAGCGCTTCGAGGCCGTCCGCCATGACCGTGTCCGCGGTCGCCCTGTCGCAGGCGACGGCGATGGCATTCGGATCGTCGGGCCAGAGCGGCGGGCCGTCCACCGTCGCGCGGTGCACCACCAGCTTCGGATGCGGTTCGCACTTGTAGCCCTCCACCAGCACGAGGTCCGCGGGCGAAAGCCTGGCAAGCAGGTCCGACAGCGGCGGCTCCGTTTCCTCGCGCAACTCGTGCATCAGCGCCCAGCGCCGGCCCGACGCCACCAGCACCTCCCGCGCCCCGGCCTGCCGGTGCTCCCAGGAGTCCTTTCCGGGCTTGTCCACGTCGAAATTGTGGTGCGCATGCTTGACGGTCGACACCGCGACGCCGCGCTGCAGCAGCGCCGGAATGAGCTTGAGCACGAGCGTGGTCTTGCCGCTGCCGCTCCAGCCTGCGACGCCGAGCACCTTCATCCGAGCGCGTCCAGCGCCTTGCGGACGTAACCGGCGCCGGTCCACAGAGTGAGTGCGGCGGCGATCCAGAGCAGGACGACGCCCAGTTCATGGGCTGCCGGGGGCAGTTCGGGCGCTGCGATCAACAGGGTCAGGGCCGTCATCTGCGCGGCGGACTTGTATTTCGCGACACGGGTGACCGGAAGCGCGCCGCCTCCCGCCGCCTCGCGCAGGCCGGACACAGCGAATTCGCGCGCCAGAATCAGCAGGGCGGCCAGCGTGCCCCAAAGCCCCAGAGCGCCGAGGCCGGCCAGCAGCAGCGCCGTCCCGTTCACCAGCACCTTGTCGGCAATCGGGTCGAGCGTTGCGCCGAAGGCAGTGACCTTGCCGTGCCGCCGGGCCAGATAGCCGTCGAAGAAGTCCGTTGCGGCCGCGGCGACGAACAGGCCGGCCGCCCACCAGGGCCGGTCCGTTGCGAGCAGCAGCGCAAGCGGCGGCAAAGCCGCTATTCTCGACAGGCTGAGCAGGTTCGGCAGGTCGAGCATGGCCCTGAATTCGCTACCCGGACCGGGACGCCAGTATGCGGCGGGGACCGCACGCGGCGCAAGGCGGCCGGGCTTGTCGGCGAGTTTCGCCTCGACTTGATCGACGATATGTATGTTGGCAGAATCGGGCAGGTTTGGACATATTGAGGCACATGCATGCCGAACGTGCACCTCACAAAGCAAATGGAAGCCTATGTGCAGGGTCAGGTCAGGTCCGGCGCTTACGCCAACGTAAGCGAAGTGGTGCGCGCTGCACTGCGCGCACTCATGGAACAGGACGGAGCGCGGCAGTTCTACATGCTGAAAGCGGACCTGAAACAGGCTATGCGCGAAGCGGAGGGGGGTGCGTTCTCCGAATTCGACCCCCATGCCTTCGAGCCGGACGCCGGCCTGCGATAACGATGCTCCTATGACAATCAGGCTGTCCCACCGGGCGCGGCGGGACCTGTAAGAGATCAGGCAGTACACAGTCGAGACTTGGGGCAGGGAACAGTGGTTGAACTATTACCGCGGCCTGGTCCGGGTGTTTGATGGCATTTCGGAACGCCCCGACGGCGGCCGGGACCGCAGTGTCTTCGCAGAGGGTCTGCGCTCGGTGAGCTATGAACGGCATGTCGTATTTTTCGCGCGGATAGCGGCAGCCGACAACGAACCGGTAATATTGCGGATCGTCCATCAACGCCGCAATTTGCCGGCCCTCAGCTACTTCGAGGGCATCGACGGATGAGGCCGCATCGGGCTCTCCGCGCGAGCGCTGCGTTTGCGGCTACAGATAGGAGATCACGTCCCGGCCGAAGCGTTCGATGGCCTTCACGATCTCGCGGTGCGGCGGCCCGCCGGAATGGGCGTGGCGGAGGCGGAGGATGAAGCTGGACACGCCCAGCGCTTCCGACCAGCGCTTGAACTCGGTGATGCAGGCTTCCGGCGTCCCCGCGATGATCCGGTCCTTCCAGACATTCTCGAAGCGGAGCTCGGCCTCCGACGCGAAGCCCTGGAATGCGGTGGCGCCGTTGCGCCAGTAATAGCGGTAGGCGTCGGAAACCTCGGGGCCGTAGATGCGGGCTGCTTCCTCGAAGCTGTCGGCGACCCAGGCGTCGCGCATCAACACCAGTTGGGGCGTTCTTCCGGCGGCCTCCGCAGCGGCGCGGTAGCGTTCCGCCAGCGCCCGGTTTTCCTCCAGCGTGAACGAAGGACCCAGCACCAGCGCATCGCCCAGCCGTCCGGCGCGCTCGACGGCCGCCGGCACCCAGCCGCCGATCCAGACCGGGATGCCGCGCTTCTGCAGCGGCGGCGGCGTCACCCGCACGCCGTCGATCCCGAAGGCCCGGCCCCGGTGCCGGATCGGCTCGCCGGTCCATGCCTGGCGCAGGATCGCCACGGATTCCTCGAAGCGGGGCACCCGCTCGCGCCTGTTGATGCCCGCGGCGCGGAAATCCGCCTCCTGATAGCCGAGGCCGACTCCCAGCACGGTCCGTCCGCTGGAGATGACGTCGAGCGTTGCGGCATCCTCGGCGACCCGGACCGGGTGGTGAAGCGGCAGAAGCAGGACGGCCGTGCCGACGCGGATACGGCTGGTGCGCGCCGCAATGGCCGCCAGCACCACGAAAGGCGATGGCAGGAAGCCGTCCCTGTCCTGATGGTGCTCGCCCACGAAGAACCCGGAAAAACCCGCCGCTTCGGCCGCCTCCGCCTCCCGGATCGCCTCCGCCATGCACCGGTCCAGGTCGGCTCCGCGGGGCGGGTTGGCGATGGAGCTGTAAATGCCGAGGTCGATCATGTGCGCATTCCCTCCGGATTCCACGTCGAACAAAAGAGAGGGCGCGGGAGAGAACCACAAATCGGCCCGTCCAGCCAGAAGCTCGCAAAGGCCCGGGGCGCCGGATTGACCCGGCCGGCGCATCGTGTTTCCTTGCCGCATCATGTCGACACGCAGCGAAGCGCAGCGTTTGTTGAGACTGGCGGCAGGGCCGGTAGCGGCGGCGTGTATTGCTGTTTATTTCGGCTATCACGCCCTGGTGGGCGAACGCGGAGCGCTGTCGCTTATGGAAGTCGAGCGCCATATTACCGAGGTGCAGGCGCAACACGACGTGCTGCGCGAGCATCGCCAGCGCCTCGAATTGCGCGCCGCCCAGCTCAAGCAGGAACCGGCGGACGCCGATCTGCTCGACGAGTATGTCCGCGCCGTGCTGCATGTCGGGCGGCCGGACGAAATCGTCATCCTGCTGGATGCGGACTCCGGATGAGCGGGGTTCGGGAACGCGGAGGCCGGGCATGAGCAGGCAACCGTCGAAGAAAAGGGGCGCCGCATCCGGGAAAGGGAACGGACGGGCGGCCGCGAACGGCGTTTCCGCCGACTCCGGCCGGCTGCTGGGCTGGTACCGGGACATGCTGCTGATCCGCCGCTTCGAGGAGCGGGCGGGGCAGATGTACGGCATGGGCCTGATCGGCGGCTTCTGCCACCTCTATATCGGCCAGGAGGCCGTGGTCGTCGGCATTCAGGCCTGCCTTGGCGAGCGGGACTCCGTCGTCACCGGCTACCGGGACCACGGCCACATGCTGGCGGCGGGCATGGATGCGCGCGGCGTCATGGCGGAGCTCACGGGCCGCGAGGGGGGCTATTCGAGCGGCAAGGGCGGCTCCATGCACATGTTCTCGCGGGAGAAGAACTTCTTCGGCGGGCATGGCATC
>JAJEAZ010000379.1 GCA_022824105.1 Alphaproteobacteria bacterium | reverse complement strand
GCGCGGAGCCGTTCCAGATCCACCGCGCGGAACTCGTTCCATTCCGTCACCAGCACCGCGCAGTCGGCCCCGGACGCCGCCTCGTAGAGGTCCCGGCACCATGTCACGCCGGGCAGCAGCGGGCGGGCGGCCTCCATCGCCTGCGGGTCGTAGGCGCGCACCTTCGCCCCGGCCGCCTGCAGCGCCGGCACCAGCTCCAGGCTCGGCGCCTCGCGCATGTCGTCCGTATTGGGCTTGAAGGCGAGGCCCAGCACGGCGACCGTCTTGCCTGCCGCATCGCCGCCGAGGGCGTCCAGCACGCGCCCGGCCATGGCGCGCTTGCGGGCGTCGTTGACGGCGGCGGCCGTTTCCACCAGCCGCACCGGAGACCCGGCATCGCTGGCCGTCCGGGTCAGCGCCAGCGTGTCCTTGGGGAAGCAGGAACCGCCATAGCCGGGGCCGGGATGCAGGAACTTGCCGCCGATCCGCCGGTCGAGCCCCATGCCGCGCGCCACATCCTGCACATCCGCGCCCACGCGCTCGCAGAGGTCCGCGATCTCGTTGATGAAGGTGATCTTGACCGCGAGGAAGGCGTTGGCGGCGTATTTGGTGAGCTCCGCCGTCTCGCGGTCGGTGAACAGGATCGGCGTCTCGCGCAGGAAGAGCGGGCGGTAAAGCTCCTGCATCGCGGCGCGGGCGCGTTCGGTCTCCGCCCCGATCACCACCCGGTCGGGGTGCATGAAGTCCTCGATTGCCGCCCCCTCGCGCAGGAATTCCGGGTTCGAGACGACATCGATCCCGGCGTCCGGGCGCAGTTCGGCGGCGATCCCGGCGACGCGGGCGCCCGTCCCCACCGGCACCGTCGATTTCGTCACCAGCACGGTGTAGCCCCGGACCGCCGCCGCGACCTCGCGCGCCGCCTCGAAGACGAAGCTGAGATCCGCATGGCCGTCGCCGCGCCGGCTCGGTGTGCCGACGGCGATGAACACGATGTCCGCCCCGGCGACCGCTGCCGCGAGGTCGGTGGAGAAGGCCAGCCGCCCGGCCTCGACATTGCGCGCCACAAGGCCGGCGAGGCCCGGCTCGTAGATCGGCATGCCGCCCTGCCGGAGCATGCCGATGCGGTCCGCGTCCTTGTCCACGCAGACGACATCGGTGCCGAACTCCGAGAAACAGGCGCCGGTCACCAGGCCGACATAGCCCGCGCCCACCATCGCAATGCGCATGTCCCGTCCCCCGCCGCCCGTGCCGCGCCCGCCGCCGCCTCAGGCGAAGCGGGCCAGGATTTCCCTTGCCGCCGGCGCGAGCTCGGGCCGTGCAAGCGCGCAAGCGATATTGGCTTCGAGGAAGCCCATCTTGTCGCCGCAGTCGAACCGCCGGCCTTCGAAACGCAGGCCGTGGAAGGGCGCGGCGCCGACCGTTCGCGCCATGGCGTCGGTCAACTGGATTTCACCGCCGGCGCCCGTCTCCTGCGTGTCGAGCGCCGTCATCACCGAGGGGTCCAGCACATAGCGTCCCACGATGGCGAGCGTCGAGGGGGCCTCCGCCGGGGCCGGCTTCTCGACCAGGCCCCGCACGGAGGCGAGCCGTCCGTCGTCCGCCGCCACGTCCAGCACGCCGTAGCGGCCCGTCTCTTCGCGCGGCACGTCCATGACCGCGACGACATTGCCGCCATGCTCGCGGTGGACGTCGAGGAGCTGGCCAAGGCAGGGCTGCCCGGAAAGCACGAGGTCGTCCGGCAGGATCACGGCGAAGGGCGCGTCTCCCACGACATGGCGCGCGCACCAGACGGCATGGCCGAGGCCGAGCGGCGCCTGCTGGCGGACATGCACGACCGCGCCCGCCGCCGGCACCATCGCGGAGGCCGCCCTGCGCAAATCCTCCTTGCCGCCCGCCGCCAGCGCGGAGTCGAGGTCCGCCGCGAGGTCGAAATGGTCCTCCATCGCCGCCTTGCCGCGCGCGGTCACGAACACGAAGCTCTCGATTCCGGCGGCCCGCGCCTCCTCGACCGCATACTGGATCAGCGGCTTGTCCACGACCGGCAGCATTTCCTTCGGCACCGCCTTGGTGGCCGGCAGGAAGCGCGTGCCGAGCCCGCCCGCCGGAATGACCGCCGTCTTGACCGGTCGCGTCATGGATGACCGCCCCTTCCTTGCCCCGTCTCGGGTCGCCTGCGCCTCAGGACCCGAGCAATATATCCTTGGCCTGGTTTATTTGCGCGGCGAAGAATGTCGAGCCGCCCCGGTCGGGGTGGTATTCGCGCATCAGCCGGCGGTGCGCGGCGCGGATTTCCGCGGCGGCCGCGCCCGGGTTCAGGCCCAGCACCTTGTAGGCCTCGCTGCGGCTCATGCCCGCGCCGCCGGCGGCCGGCGCCTCGCTCGACGCCATGTCCCGCCAGTTCTCCGGCCCCTCCCGGTCCAGCCAGCTTTCCAGGAGCTGCGCCGAGCGGGGATCGTTGCCGGTATAGAAGCGCAGCAGGTCCATGAGGTCGCCGTCGTCCAGCCGGTCGAGGCTCGCGCCGGCGTGCGGGCCGTCTATGACGCGCCCGTGCATGGCGCCGGAATCGTGGTCGAGGCGCATGGCGAGGAAGCGGGTTTGCACCTCCGAGCCCTTGCCGGGGGTCGGGCCCCTCGCGGTCTTCGCCATGTTGCGCGCGCGCCGCCACTGCATGAACAGGCCGAACAGCAGCGGCGCCAGCAGGGCCAGCATCAGGCCCCGGCCGAACACCACCAACAGGAGGGCGGCGGCGCCCATGACGAGCACCGCCGCCAGCCTGAGCACGCGCAGCAGCACTCTCGGGTCGGCGTTGGCGGCCCAGCGCGCCAGCAGCGGCAGACAGACCAGCAGCGCCAGGACCAAGACGACGACGCCGATCACCGCCGCTTGCCCCTCCCGCCGCCCGGCAGGGCTTTCATCTGCCCGGCCAATTGCTTCGCCGCGTTTCCGGGAAGCGATGTCAACGCGGCCCGGCCGCCGGCCGCGAATGCCGCCACGGCGCGCAGCAGGGCGCGCAGCTGCTCGGCGCTGCCCGTGTCGAAACGGCAGCAGGCACCGCCGGTCAGCCGGGCGATCTCGTTGAAGCCGCGCGTCGCCAGCGGATCGCCGCCCTCCTGGAACAGGAAGGCCGGCGTGCCGAGCATGCCGAGCTTCCCGGCCTCGTGCGAGACCCGGTCGATGTCCTCCTCGAACGCATCGCCCACGAACACCAGCGCGTCCACCTTGCGCCTGTTCGTCTCCTTGGCGGCATGCGCCAGCACGCGGCCGATCTGCGTCAGGCCGCCATAGCAGCGGATCTGCAGCATGCGCTTCAGCAGGTCATTGGCGTTGCGCACCCACCCGCTCGCCTTGCATTCACGGAAGCCGCGATAGAACACGAGTTGGACTTCGAGCCCGCCGAGCGCCGCCGCGGTCTGGAACATCTCCGCCTGCAGATGGCTTGCCCGGTCCCAGGTCGGCTCGCGGCTCGCAGTCGCGTCGAGCGCGAAGATCAGCCGCCCGCCGCCGCCGGGGCGCGCCGTTCGGGCGGCCTTGTCGAGGAAGGCGTCGATATCGCCCTCAGGCGAGAAGCGTGTCGGCGTTCCGGCCATGGCAGTGCGGAAACATACACTATCGCGCCACCCCTGTGTCCCCGGCGCTGCAAGGCGACCGCCAGAGGCCGGGCTCCGTCCTGCGGCGTTTCGACTCCGCTTCGGTCAGGCAGTTCCATGGTTGCCAAAGGGCCGACGCTTCACCATCATGGGGGAGCGACCGTCGCTTACCGGACACAACCCGGGATACAATCCTTCGGAGAATGCAAATGGCTGAACGAAAGGCAGCTCTCAAACGAGCACCGGCGCGGCCTCATCTGCAGAAGCTCCTCGAAGATGCCAAGAAAGTCACCATGACGGAAAAGCAGCTGCGTGAGCAGAAGGCAAGCTTCGTGTATGGCAATGCGCCGCAAGGTTCACGGATAACCAAGGAATCCGCCCGCGAGTCTGTAGATCGGATTCGACTCTTCTAGGTTTGTACGTGAAATCCACGCTTGGGCGGTACTGAGTTCGTCTGCGGTGTTTGTTTTGGAGCAGGAAAACCCGGACCTTTTCGGCCGCATTCAGGAACAGAATCTGAATCGCCAATATGATCTTCTGACGAATTGCATTGAAATAGGACTTTGGAAGGGTCCTGTGTCATTTGACAAATATCTTCTCTGGACACTAAACCATGTAGCTGTTGCAAATATATCTCAATTCGGTGGAAGGTTTCGGAGAGAGCCAATTTATGTCGGGAACCACATCCCACCGCATTTCAATGACGTTGCGGATTGGATGGATCGGTTCGTCTCGACGGTTCAGGAAAATTGGTACATTTGGACTCCAACGGAGTTGGCCGCATACGGACTCTGGCGTCTGAATTGGATACACCCTTTCATAGAAGGAAATGGGAGAACTGCCAGAGCAGCTTGCTATTTCCTCCTCTGCGTCAGGTCAGGTTCTCTTTTGCCGGGAAGAAAAATAGTTCCAGAAAGAATCCGGGAAAACAGAACCGGATACAATGAGGCTTTGACGGCAGCCGACCGGGCCTGGGATTCAGGTCATTTGGACTTTAGCCAAATGGAAGATTATCTCGCCGGCCTGCTTATGGAGCAGTTGCAGGATATCGATTAGCAGCTTTCCGAATACGGACCCCACAGCCCGATCTCGCCTCGTGACCCGCCTGTGCTCCGACCGCCGTTCAGACCCCGCCGCTTCATAGACGGGTGGCGCAGCCCTGAGTCGGACCGGTGTTCAGAGCCACACGGTGGCGATTGACACGACGGTGACACTGGCGAGGACGAGATTGATCGCGAACCATTGCGCGTCCGTCCTGAGCATGCGCCCGAGCATCGTCCCGCCCAGGCACCAGAGGACCATCGCCCCCATTGCAGCGCAGCCGAAGGTCACCGCCAGCAGCAGGGCCAGCTCCAGCGAGCTGCTGGTGAACTCGGCATAGGCGCCCGCGGCCGCCAGCCCCATCATCCAGGCCTTCGGTGCGAGAAACAGGACAGCCAGCCCCGTTACGAACCCCATGGCGCGTCCTCCGCCAGACCCCTCCGAAGCCCTGGGCGCGCCGCTTCGGTATATCCGCCAGGCAAGCCACATGAGATAGCCGGATCCCAGTGTCTTGATCGCAAGTTGCAACGAAGGCGCCGTTTGCAACAGCGCCGAGAGGCCGAAAGCCCCCGCTGCTGTGAGTAGCGCGAGGCCGACAGCGACCCCCGCCGCCAGAGGCAGGCTTCCGATGAGGCCGTATCGGACCCCGGAGGCCGCTGCCAATAGCGTACTGGGCCCCGGCGTGATCGTCGTCGCGACGGCCAGTGCCGCCAGCGAGAAGAAGAATTCGGGCATCGACTACACAGCCCTCGGAGCGGCAGGCGGCTGTCGCAGCGTCGAGCGTCCGGCGCATGAAGGCGCGGCCGAGCCCCCGGCCGCGTAGCTCCGGCTCCACCGCGAGCGGGCTGAGCAGCATTGCCCGGGCGCCCGCTTCCCCGGCCGCGTCTGCTGCACGCTGCTGACAAGCCGGCCGTCCATCCGGGCCGCGAAGGAAAGGCCCGGGCAGGGCCGGTTGCCGGCGCGGAGGCGGTAGGATGACCTGTTCCTGCGGTCCTGCCCGAACACAAGGTCGAGCAGCGTTTCGACAGCGGGCCGGTCAGCGGATTCGAGCGGAAAGATCCGGAAAGGACACATGGTCGGACAGCTCCTGGACGGACAGGACGGCAGCGATGCCGGCCGGAGCCTTGTCCGGCCGGTTCAGCCGCGTTTTCGTCGGAGCCAGCGAACCATGAACCCGAGACTAAACCCTGCGGACAGGTCCCGGCAAGCGTCGGCGAGGCGGTCGCCGCCTTCCGGGCCGTCCTGCACGACCGCCCGGGACTCGTGCGGGCGCGTCTCGAACTCGCGCGACTTCTACCTCAAGGGTGAGGACGCGCTGGGGCCGCCTCGGCGCGTCGGTCCTGCTGCCGCGCGACTTCGTGGCGGGCGCGAGCCTGGAGCTGCTCTTCCACCGCGAGTTCTGAGGGCCGGAGCGCTCCGCTATCCCGCCGATTCAACGGATTGCGAGAAAATTGGCCGGTGTCTTCATTTTTTGTTCCCGTGCGGGCTTGACATTTGGCGGTATGGTGTAGAATGAAAGTAGAGAGAGGCGGCTTCCGGGGCCGCCTTTCGGCGTTTCTGCAGAAAGCGACCGGCTGGGGGCCGAAAAAGCCCCCGGCGTGAGCAAGCGCGAGAGGTGCGTGCGCCGTCTCGCGCGCGCAAT
>JAJEAZ010000145.1 GCA_022824105.1 Alphaproteobacteria bacterium | reverse complement strand
GCGTCTGTATGTTGGCGGGCCTTGCGCAGCGGGCGCGGTCGGTTTTCGGGCAGGTTCAGGGGTCATGTTCGCGGTCATTCGCACGGGCGGCAAGCAGTATCGCGTTGCCGAGGGGGAGACCATCCGCGTCGAGCGGCTGGCCGGAGAGGCCGGCGACGGGCTCGTCTTCGAGGATGTGCTGATGCTTGGCGGCGAGGGCGCCGCGAGGGTCGGCGCGCCGCTGGTCGAGGGCGCCAGCGTCTCCGCCACCCTGGTGGAGCAGGCGCGGGGCGCCAAGATCATCGTGTTCAAGAAGCGCCGGCGCCAGAATTCGCGGCGCAAGAACGGCCACCGCCAGCATTATTCGCTGGTCCGCATAGACAGCATTACCGACGGCGCGCAACCTTCCGGAGAGAGCGATGGCGCATAAGAAGGCAGGCGGCAGTTCCCGCAACGGCCGCGACAGTCCGGGCCAGCGCCTCGGCGTCAAGAAATATGGCGGCGAGCTCGTCATCCCCGGCAACATCATCGTGCGCCAGCGCGGCACCCGCTTCCATCCGGGCGAGAATGTGGGCCTCGGGCGCGACCACACGCTGTTCGCCACCGCGGAAGGGCGGGTGCAGTTCCGCCGCCGCGCCGGCGGGCGCCAATACGTCTCGGTGCTGCCCGAGGCGTGATGCTGCCGGGACAGCGGCGCCGATGCGCTTCCTGGACGAGGCGAAGGTCTATCTGAAGAGCGGTGACGGCGGCCCCGGCGCGATCGGGTTCCGGCGCGAGAAATACGTGCCCTTCGGCGGGCCGGACGGCGGCGACGGCGGGCGCGGCGGCGATGTGTTCGCCGAGTGCGCGGCGGACCTCAACACGCTGATCGACTTCCGCTACCGGCAGCATTTCAAGGCCGAACGCGGCGGCCACGGCGCGGGCGCCAGGCGCACCGGCCGCGACGGCGCGGGCGCGGTGCTCTCCGTTCCGCCCGGCACCCAGATCCTCGACGAGGACCGCCGCCTGCTGCTCGCCGACCTCACGGAGCCGGGCGAGCGCGTGCTGCTCTGCCGGGGCGGTTCGGGGGGGCGCGGCAATGCCCGTTTCAAGACCTCGACCAACCGGGCGCCGCGCCACGCGGAGCCGGGCTGGCCCGGCGAGGAGCGCTGGATCTGGCTGCGCCTCAAGCTGATCGCGGAGATCGGGCTGGTCGGCCTGCCCAATGCGGGCAAGTCCACCCTGCTGGCCGCGGTCTCCCGCGCGCGTCCGAAAATCGCCGACTACCCGTTCACGACGCTCGCACCGCAGCTCGGCGTGGTCGGCGCGGACGATGACAGCTTCACGATGGCCGACATTCCGGGCCTGATCGAGGGCGCGCACCGGGGCGCGGGCCTCGGCGACCGCTTCCTCGGCCATGTCGAGCGCTGCAGCGGCCTGCTGCATCTGGTGGACGCGACAGGGGGAGACCCGGTCGGGGCGTGGCGGACCGTGCGCGGAGAGCTTGAGGCTTATGGCGGCGGCCTTGCCGGGAAGCCGGAGTTCGTGGCGCTCAACAAGTGCGACGCGGTGGACGGTCCGGCCGCCGCCGGGCTGGCGGCGGCGCTGGAGCGGCAATCGGGCCGGGATGTCTTCCGGATTTCCGGCGCGGCGGGAACCGGCGTCAAGGCCCTCATGCGCCGTTTGTCGCAAGCGGCGAAGGCAGGCAGATTGGCGGCGCAAGCGCCCAGGGAAACCGCATGGACGCCCTGAAGAACGCCCGGCGGATCGTCGTCAAGATCGGCTCGACGCTGCTGGTGGACGACCGACGGCGCCTGCGCCGGGCCTGGCTGGACGCGCTGGCGGACGACATTGCCGCGCTCAGGCGGGAAGGGCGCGAGGTGCTGGCGGTGTCCTCCGGGGCCATCGCGCTCGGCCGCGGCGCGCTGGGGCTGAAGCGGGGCCGGCTGCGCCTGGAGGAGAGCCAGGCCGCCGCCGCCATGGGCCAGATCGTGCTCGCGCAGGCCTGGCGGCAGGCGCTCGGGCGCCGCGACTTGCCGGCGGCGCAATTGCTGCTGACGCCGTCCGATACCGAGGATCGCCGAAGTTACCTGAACGCCCGCAGCACGGTGGCGACCTTGCTGCGCCACGGGGCGGTGCCGGTCATCAACGAGAACGACACGGTGACGACCGAGGAGATTCGCTTCGGCGACAATGACCGCCTGGCGGCGCGCGTCGCCCAGATGGCGGGCGCGGACCTGCTGGTGCTCCTCTCCGATATCGACGGGCTCTACACGGCCGATCCCGCACGCGATCCGGATGCGGCCCATATCCCCGAAATCGAAGAGGTGACGGACGAAATCGAGGCGATGGGCGGACTGACGCGGTCGGACTACGGCAAGGGCGGCATGACGACCAAGCTGGCCGCGGCGCGCATTGCGCTCGGCGCCGGCACGGCCATGGCGATCTGCGACGGCCGCGAGGAGCGTCCGCTGAGCCGCCTGGCCCATGGCGCGCGCGCCACCTGGTTTCGGCCCCGGGCCACGCCGCGCAAGGCCTACAAGCAATGGATACGCGCGACGCTCGACACGGCCGGCCGGGTGATCGTGGACGACGGCGCGGCGGCGGCGCTCAGGCGCGGCACCAGCCTGCTGCCCGCCGGCGTCACGGGCATCGAGGGCT
Source organism: Alphaproteobacteria bacterium (assembly GCA_022824105.1). GTDB lineage: Bacteria > Pseudomonadota > Alphaproteobacteria > Bin95 > Bin95 > Bin95. Next base: position 2,491 of record JAJEAZ010000145.1, on the reverse strand, counting down.
CCTTCAAGCGCGGCGACGCGGTAGCCGTCGAGGACAGGCAGGGCCGGGAGCTTGCGCGCGGCCTCATTGCCTACGACGCCGACGAGGCGCGGCGCATCCTCGGCCTCAGAAGCGCGGACATCGAAGCCGTCCTGGGGTATCGTGGCCGCACCGAAATGATCCATCGCGACGACCTGGTGGTGACATGAGCGAAGACGCAATCGAGATCGTGGCCGGACTGGGCCGGGAGGCGCGGGCGGCGGCGGAACGGCTGGCGGTGACGCCGGGCGAGGTCAAGGACCGGGCGCTCCGGGCGGCGGCGGAGGCGGTGCGGGACGGTTGCTCCCGCCTGCTGGAAGCGAACGCGCGCGACCTGGAGGACGCCGCCCACCTGCGCGCCTCGATGGTGGACCGCCTCCGGCTCGACGAGGCGCGGGTCGAGGCGATCGCGCGCGGGCTGGAGGAGGTCGCCGGCCTTCCCGATCCCGTGGGCTCCGTGGAAGCATCGTGGACCCGGCCCAACGGGCTGCGTTTCGAGCGCGTGCGCACGCCGCTCGGCGTGGTCGGGATCATCTACGAGTCGCGCCCCAACGTGACCGCCGATGCCGGCGGGCTCTGCCTGAAGTCCGGCAATGCGGCGATCCTGCGCGGCGGGTCGGAGAGCTTCCATTCGAGCATGGCCATCGTCGGGGCCCTGCATGAGGGGCTGGAGGCGGCCGGCCTGCCGAAGGGCTGTATCCAGCTCGTGCCGACGCGCGACCGCGCGGCGGTCGGCGCCATGCTCTCCATGCGCGGCGCGGTCGATGTGGTGGTGCCGCGCGGCGGCAAGGGCTTGATCCAGCGCGTGCTCGACGAGGCGCGGGTGCCTGTGATCGGCCATCTGGAGGGGCTCTGCCACGTCTATGTGGACGGTGCGGCGGACCTGGAGAAGGCGCGCCGCGTCGCGATCAACGCCAAGATGCGCCGCACCGGCATTTGCGGCGCGGCGGAAACCATCCTGTTCGACCGCGCCGTCGCCGAAAGCCACATGCCGGCGATCCTCGACGACCTGATCGCGGCGGGCTGCGAGGTGCGCGGCGACACGGAAGTCTGCGCGATGGACGGCCGGGCCGTGCCCGCCGACGAGGAGGACTGGAACACGGAATATCTGGACGCCGTGATCTCGGCCCGGGTGGTGGACGGCGTGCAGGGCGCGGTCAGCCACATCCGGCGTTACGGCTCGCAGCATACCGACACGATCCTGACCGAGGACGAGGCCGCCGCCGAGCATTTCCTCGCCCATGTGGACAGCGCCATCGTGCTGCACAACGCCTCCACGCAATTCGCGGACGGAGGCGAGTTCGGCTTCGGCGCGGAGATCGGCATCTCCACCGACAAGTTCCATGCGCGCGGGCCGGTCGGGGCGGAACAGTTGACCAGTTACAAATATGTGGTGCGGGGCGACGGTACGGTGAGGCCCTGAGTGGCGCCTCCGGCCCGCGTCCGCGCCGCGCCGTCGGCGGCGCGCGTCCGCATTGCGCCGGCGGCGGGGCGTATCGGCCTTCTCGGCGGGTCGTTCAACCCCGCCCACGCCGGCCACCGGCATATCTCGCTCGAAGCGCTGAAGCGGCTCCGCCTCGACCGGGTGTGGTGGCTGGTGTCGCCGCAGAACCCGCTCAAGGAGGAGGACGGCATGGCGCCGCTGGCGGAGAGGGAGGCCGCCGCCGCCGCGGTCGCCGGCCACCCGCGCATCGCCGTTTCCTCGCTGGAAGCGGAACTCGGCACCCGCTACAGCATCCACACCGTGCAGGCCTTGAAACGGCGGTTCCCGGCGGCTGATTTCGTCTGGCTGATGGGCGCCGACAATTTGCGCCAGCTGCCGCGCTGGCGCGGCTGGCAGCAGCTGTTCCGCGAGGTGCCGATTGCCGTTTTCGCGCGCGCGCCCTATCATGCGAACGCGGCCTCCGGTAAGGCGGCCGTGCGGTTCGCAAGGGCGCGGCTGCGCCCGGAGCGGTCCGCGCTTCTCGCCGGCGGCGAGCCCCCCCTGTGGTGCTATCTGCCGGTACGCCGCCACCCGGCGTCCGCGACGGCAATAAGGAGTAGCCGTTCGTCGATGCAGACATCCATCGCGACAGCGCCTGCATCCCCCGGCAGCCCCGACCTCCTGGGGGCCGTGCGCGTGGCGCTCGACGAAATGAAGGCGCTCGATGTGGTGGAAATCGACATGCGCGGCAAGACGGCCGTCTGCGACGCCATGGTCATCGCCTCCGGCGGCTCGCAACGCCATGTCCAGTCGATTGCGGAACGGCTGGTCGACGCGCTGAAGCCGATGCTGCCGGCCGCGCCGCCGGTCGAGGGCGCAGGGCAGGGGGACTGGGTGCTCGTCGACGGCGGCGATGTCATCGTCCACCTGTTCCGTCCCGAGGTCCGCGACTTTTACCGTCTTGAGAAGATGTGGGGGTCGCTGCCGCAGGACCGCGCGTAAATGCGCCTGGCGGTGATCGCGGTGGGCCGGATGCGGGGCGATCCGGCG
>JAJEAZ010000014.1 GCA_022824105.1 Alphaproteobacteria bacterium | reverse complement strand
GAGCACCAGCCGCGCCAGATCCGCGCCCGATCCATGCAGGGCGATTCGCAGAAGGTCTGCCGGTCTCGCAGCGCCCGACGGCAACGGCCGATAGAACATCCAGGCTTCGTCGCCCAGCGCGTCTGCGCGTTCCGCCGTCATCCGGGTGCTGCGCTTGCTGACCGGGTCGATTTCGCGGTAGCGCCCGAACATTCCCGGCAGCAGCGCCACGGGTTGCCCGTCCTCGGCGCGGAACGCCAGCATGGCGTTGCTGTCGCCGCGCCACCATTCGCCCTCGGCCTTGAATCGCACCCGTCGGGCGCGCACGCCCGATGCATCGAGAATGTCGACAAGGCTGATCGGAGCGTCGGACGGCCCCGAGCGGACCGGAATCCTGAAATCGATTCCTTCATGGCGGCCGATGATCTGCAGGGCATCCGCCAGAGCCGTGTCCTCGACGCTGGCCTCCCGGTCGATCGGCATGTCGTAGATATTGAAGAGCCGCTGCCGCGCCGCTCTTTCCGCCGTCCGGCGGCTGGCTCTCCGCGCCCGTTCCAGATTCGCGTCATCGACCACGGCCAGTCGGCGGTTTTGCCGTTCCAGGGCGAAAGCAGCCGCATGAAAGGAGGCGAGCGCCGGTAGCAACATGCCTTGCTGCGCCAGCGATTCGGTCGATTTTCCGGTGAGCGTCGCTTCGCTGAACAGGGTGAGCCAGCTCGTCCGCGTCAACGGTATCGCAGCATTGCGGGAGCCGTTTATTCCGGCAAGTTCCCCGAGATCGACAATATCCATGAACAGGCTGGCGCCGTGCGGCGGTTCGGACACCCATACCACGCCTCGCTGCACGGATAGCGTGCCGGGAGCCAAGGTCTGCGTCGCTCCGGGTTCCACCAGCGCCGTCGGGCGCGGAATGCGGTTTGCATAGCGCGAAAGCGTGTCGGTAACGGCAGTCAGCCAGGTATCGGTCTGTTCCGCCAGTTCTGCCGGGTTGACCTCGGACAGCGAGGTTGCGGGCAGGCGTTTCAGGAGGGTGCCCGGCAATCCCTTGGCAACCAGGCTGAGCGTGGCGTCCCGGCCATCGTCTCGCCCGTCCGGCGCCACGCCCGGCAGCAACCAGCCCGCTTCCCGGTGCAGCAGATGCTGCGGCGCCGCCCGCTCCACCCCATCCTTGAATTCGACAAGGAACAGATTGACGGCGCCACGATCGATGAACCAGACGCTATCGGGATCGTCGAGCTTCACCGGCAGGTTGCCGGCGCACGGCACCGATATGCCGGAGCGAGCCGCGAGTTCGGCTATCGATGTGTATTCGGGCCTTGTGTCCTGCATCTAGCCGGACCTGACCAGCTTGTAGTAGGCGCCGTCCCGGTTCTCTATCAGCTCGTCATGCGTGCCGCGCTGCACCTCGACGCCCTTGTCGAGCACGATGATTTCGTCGCAATCCCGCACCGTGCTCAACCGGTGCGCCACGATCAGGCAGGTAATGCCGCGGCGCCGCAGGGCATCGTCGACATATTCCTCCGTCGCGGCATCGAGGGCGCTCGTCGCCTCGTCCAGAATGAGCATTGTGGGATTGCCCACCAGCGCGCGGGCGATTTCCAGCCGTTGCCGCTGGCCGCCGCTGAAATTCACTCCGTCTTCCTCGACGAGGGTCGCATATCCGTGCGGCCTCAGCAGGATCTCGTCATGGATCCGGGCATCCCGCGTCGCGGCGAAAACGGCTTCATCAGGAACGGCCGGGTTCCACAAAGTGATGTTGTCGCGCAGGGAGGCCGAGAAGAGCACGACCTCCTGGTCCACCATGGAAATGGATTGCCGCAGCACTTCCTCGGGAATCTCATCCCGCAGATGGCCATCGAACAGGATTTCACCCGACCAGGGCTGATAGACCCCGGAAACCAGACGCGCGAGAGTCGACTTGCCGGAACCGCTCGGACCGACCACCGCAATTCGTTGCCCCGGTTCGATCGCGAGGTTGAAGTCCTTTATCAGGGGCGGTCGGCTCCTGTTGAAGCCGAAGGTGACATTTCGCAATTCGAGCCGGCCTGCAAGCTGGAGCCTGCCCTTGAATGTGGGAATCGACTCCGATTCCGGATTTCGGCGGTAAAAGACGGGGTCCTCGGAGGTTCTGGAGATGTCCTCCAGTCGTTGCAAATCGGTTTCGAGCACCTGGCGTTTGTCGACGAACTCCAGGAAACGCCCCACGGGCGCCAGGAACATTTCCGCCAGGATATAGAACCCGACCAGCGTCCCGAGGGTCATGTCTCCATCGATGACCAGACTTCCTCCGATGCCCAGGATCGCCGCGCTGCGAAGAGCGGCGACCAGGTCCGGAAGCGCGCTATTGACGGAGCCCAGTTCGGAATAGAGCTGCCGCGCGCGCAGCTCGCGGGCCTGCTGACCGCTCCAGCGCGAAAGGAACCGGTCGTCGGACCCCGTCATGCGCAGGTTGTCGGCGTGATTCAGCATCTGCATGCCGATGCCGATGAGCAGTCCCTGCTCACGTCTCATTGCCTGGCTTCGAACGGTCCGGAGCGCATTGAGAAAATGGGCCAGTATCCCGTGCAGAACCGCCAGACCCAGCACAATCAGCGTGAGCGCGACGTCGTAAGCGAACATCACGATGAGCAGCACCGCGCTCATCGCAATGTCGATAATGAGCACGAGGAACTGGTCCGTCAGATTCTTCGCGATTCTGTCGATAGACGAGACCCGGTCGGTCAGGTCGCCTACCAGCCTGTGTTCGAAAAACTCCACCGGCAACCGAAGCATCCGCGACAAGCCTCGACTGTAGCCGGCTATCGAAATCCGGACTGCGAGCCGCCTCAGGAACCGATGCTTGAGCAAGGACAGGGCATATACGAGCGCGCCGCCGCCCAGCAAGGCCGCCGCCAGTCCGGCCCAGGGACCGTGGCTCTCCAGGAGGCCGTCCACGAAGACGCTGAGCGATGCCGGAACGATAAGCGCCAGCAACGTCAACATCAGTCCGCAGGCAAGCACTCCGGTGAGCGCATTCCAGGAGCCGACAGGCAAGGCAGCCAATTGCCGGAGCAAATCGGGCCGCTCGCCTCCGGGGCTGAAATCGCCGCCCCGCTCGAATTGCAGCGCGATCCCGCTGTAGCTCTTGTTGAACTCCTCCGCCGATAGCTTGCGTCGCCCTGTGGATGGGTCATTGAGATAGAAATTGCGGCTGTCGAACCCTTCAACGACGACAAAATGGCTGAATTGCCAGAACACGATCAGAGGTAAGTGCAGCTTCCTCAACTGATCGACGCGCACGCTGAGGCCGCGGCATTCGAGTCCGTAATGTCTGGAGGCGCGTACGATACTCGCAGCGCTACTGCCGTCTCTGCTCACCTCGCATCGTTCGCGTAATTCGGTAAGCGGCACCCAACGCCCGAAATAAGCCAGTATGCTGCCAAGGCAGGCGGCACCGCATTCCGATGCGTGCATCTGTAACAGAACGGGTGTGGCAACCCTGCGATTCGAGAGGTCTGCCGTTCCTTTATTTCCAGCCCCTTTTGCGGAGACACGGGGCGGCATCTTATGACCGCCTCATCCGCAGGAAAGCAGCGGGCGATTGGCTGCCCAATTCAACAATGATTCGGCATTCCCTGCCTGCGAGAGCAGTCCTTTCAACACTGTCGTCCAGCACGATATCGACCCGGTGGACGGACATGGACACCGCGGCCTCCAGCGCAGCCGACGTCCCGGACACGGGAACGGGGGAAATTTGCGCGACCACTCCCGCAATGGCGCCCGCCTGTCCGTCTGCCGCGCGTAGCTCTATGGTCACCGGCATCCCTGCTTCAATATGCGGCGCGACATGATTCCCGACCCAAACGAGCGCTTGCATCGACGGCTTACCCTCGGGCGAGTTTTCGCCGGCCTCGACCAGCACGCCCTCTATCGCAAAAGTCCGGGTTACATTGCCAAAAAATAGCCATGCAGCGAGGACCAGCAAAAATAGTGCGATGACGCCGACAAGAAGACGCTCGCGCGGCGTGGAAATTGTCAGCAGGCGGTCGAGTTGTTCGCGTTCTTCCTTCGCCTCGGCGATCGTATCGTGAAACGAGTTAAATGGATTGTTGAACACGATCGCACATCGCCTCCCCATAGAGCTCGAGCAAGGACAAAGAAAATCTCATTGCGCTTTATTGAAGCTTTTGATGGTCACTTACAATCCCGGTCAGGAGAGGTCAAGTCCTCAAGCGCCTGCGTGACGACCTTGCCAACGCAAGGGCCGGGACACCGGGACGTTGGGCCGCGATGCCCGGAGTGTGATAGCCTGTTGCTTACGGAGCGCCCGCATCTATCTGGAGAAGGGGCGGCCCCGGCACCTGTGGAAGTCATGTGGGATGATACAGCCGGGCGCCAGATCATTACGGAAGATCGCGGTTGTCGGGCGAGGAACCGCCGGAGCCCTGGCGGCCGCGAGCGTCACGCGCCTTCACCCCGACAAAGACCACGAGTTGCATCACATTTATGATTCCCGCATCCCGGTTATCGGGGTCGGCGAAGGCAGTTGGCCGAGTCTGGTCCAGGAATTGCAGCGGCTGACGAACCTGCCCCATGAGACCGTTCAACAGCGCCTCAAGGGCACCCGGAAATACGGCGTTGCATTTGAGGGCTGGGGTCGGCGCAATCGGGATTTCACCCATTTCTTCACACCGCAACAAGTATCCTACGCCTACCACCTGTCCGCAGACCTGATGGCGGAGCTGCTGCATGAAAGCACGCAGGCGCGCCATATCGATGCGAAAGTACTCAACATCACGCGGATGGAGGGCGGCGCCCAGGTGGAGTTCGAGGGCCGGGCCCCGGAACGCTACGACCTGGTCTTCGATGCTCGCGGGTTCCCCAGGGAACTCCATCCGGACCGGCATATCGATATTGCTTTCATCCCTACCAATACGGCCGTTATCCGCCGCTGTCCGGCAACCATCCGGGAAGAGCGGGACGGGCCGGTTCTGCAACATACCTATACCCGTGCGGTTGCGCGTCCCAACGGCTGGATATTCGTTATCCCGCTTACCGCACACACATCCTACGGCTACATCTTCAACCGCGATGTATCCGGCATTGCCGCCGTCGAGGCGGACTTCGATGCCTTCCTCGAAGCCGAGGGCGTCCCGGCATTCGAGCAGCGCGCCGTCATTCCGTTTCCCAATTTCGTCCACCGCCGGATCTACGATGGCGCGATAGCCCGCATCGGCAACGCCGCCGCCTTCATGGAGCCTCTCGAAGCAACGGCCATCGTATCCGCCCAATTGCAGATCGGGATGGTGCTCCAGATGCGCCTTAACCGTCCGATAGAGCATCTCGAGCGCGACGCGCCGGCGGTCAACCGGTTTCTCGTCAACAACATGCTCTGCTACGGCCTGTTCGTCGGCTGGCACTATTCCTGCGGCTCCAGATATGACAGCGAATTCTGGCGCCGCGCCCGTGACCGGGTTTGGCCGCAATACCGCAAGGCGGCGGACCCCGAGGCGGTGGATTGCGCCGCGCTCGGCAAATTCGACGACATGATCGAACTGCTGAACCGGCCGGTCATCGACAAGGTCGACTGGAACCGGATGTGCGCAGTCCCTCTCACCAGCTATGCGCAGATGTCCCAGGGTCTCGGCTGTTAATCCCGGTTCTCGAACATTTCAACGGCGCTTCCCCGGCAAGCGGGCGGCCGGCGCGAACGGCTTCCGGCCGCTCACGCAATGACCGGCGCCGGATTGAGTTCGCCTTCGGCCAGGGGGGTATCGCGCCAGCCCATCGCCACCGGCACGTCGTAGAGGCGCCCCGGCGCAAGGCGCTCCCAGAAATGGCGCAGTCCCGGCACAATCACCCGCACGACCGGCATGGCGATATCCGGCCGCGTCTGGTCGAGCACCAGGAATTCCATGCCCTTCGCCTCGACCAGCGCGCGGTGCCGCTCGACATCCTCGCGCGCATCCGCCGAGGCGGGGACGGGATAGTCCGCCCTGCCGCGCGGCGGCGCCCCGGCCGCAGGCGCCAGCCAGGGATGGTCGGCCAGCTTCGCCGTCTTCCACCACCGGAGCGCCAGGGGATCGTCAATGGCCGGGCCGGAACCGCCGCCGTCCGGCCGCGGCAGCCATGTCAGGCACTGGTTCAGCTCGCATACCGCCCGCAAGGCTGCGATGCGCGGGTCGGCATGCGCGCCCGCGCCGTAGATGATGTCCTCGGTCTCGCCGCCGGGGCGCCGCGAAACAGCGACGAAGGCGGGAATACCGAGGTCGGACGTCACGTCCAGAACCCACATCTCGCGCCCGCGCCGGCGATAGAATTCCGGCGCGGACGCCAGATAGTCGTCGCCGAAGCCTTCCAGTTCCACGCCCGGCACGGACAGGCGGTTGTACCACCAGATCGCAAAGGCGTCGCGCTCCACCAGCTCGTAAAAGCCTTGCAGGATCGCTTCTTCCAGCGTGTTGCCCGCCGCGCAGCCGTTCGAGTCCGCAATCGGGTCTGTAGCGCCGCGTTCTTCGGGCGGCATGCTGTAGAGCATGGAGGTCGGAAGGTAACGGTGGCGCTCCTCCGTCAGCGACCACACCGGCGACCAGTCGATTTCGGCCTCGGGGTCGAGGCGGGGCGGCACGGTATTGTAAGGGTGCCCTCCGGCGTTGATGGCGTCCGCGTCATCCAGCTGGCGTTCGCTGAACAGCTGGACGTCATTCGGGTGGATGGCCGCCGCCTCGCCGGCCGCGGCGAAATCGGCAAACCGCTTCCGGGTCCGGATTTCATCGCCGTGAAAGACGCCGGAATAGCGTTCGACGGCCTCGCAAAGCGCGCTCGCCTCGGACTGGGCCCGGGTGCTGCCCTTGCCGGCGCTCTTGCTGCGCAGGCTGCGGCGCAGCGAGCTCAGCTTCCGGCTCCTCAGGGCCGGGTTGCTGCCCGCCCAATAGACATGCAGCCAGGACTCCGCCTCCTCCGTGGTGCGGGAAAGCCAGGTGACGACGCCGCTGACGGGACTCACAAGATGGCGGTATGTCGCCAGCGTCTCTTCCGGCGCGACCGAGCGCGTGCCGGCGCTGTTGGTGACCGGTGCGGGGCTCGCCTGCAATCGCACCGGGACGGGCGGCCGGTCCGGGCGGTTGAGCGCCTCGTCGCCGCAGGCGAAACATTGGGGCCGGCGCATGACCGGGTGGTGCGCGCTCGCCAGGCGGCGCATGTCCATCGAGACGGCGTGGTCGTGGATGGGCGCGGCCTCTTCCAGCACCAGCCACTTGGCGATCTCCGCCGCGACCAGCCCGCAGAAAGCGTCCAGCAGGGCGGGCTCTGCCGCGCCCGGCCGGAAGGCGGCCTCTGCGCCCGCCATATTGCGCAGGAAATTATGGACCTCCTGGTGGCTGCGCAGGCGATAGGCGAGGCAAGCCCAGCACGGTCCTGCTTCCGCCGGCCGGAAAACGGGGCCGAACAGCGGCTGCATCCCCCTGGGCCGCACCAGCATCCACGGGATGCCGGACTCGAGATGGCGGCGGTTGACCGCTTCGTGCGCCTCTTCGAGATAGTCGGCTGAGACGACCGCGACGAGGCTCGGCTTTTCCGCCCCCGTCGCCACGCCCATCGCCTCCAGATGCCGGGCAAGAGAACCGCCGGCGCCGGATACCGCCACCCGCGAGGCCGCCAGGCGCTGCTCGGCCCAGCGCGGCGAGGCGCCGAGCGACGTCCAGTAGGCCGCCCGAGCGTGCGCCATCGAATGCTCGCCGGAAACGACATAGCCCCTGTCCGCCAGGCCTGTCAGCGCATTGCGAAGCCGGGCGGCGGCGTGTTCGCCCGCGAGGGCCTCGACGATTTCCTCCCGCCCGCGCTGTCCGTCGAGCAGGGGCAGCAGGTCGCCATAGACGCGGCCGCGAAGCAGCGTGTTGAAGCTTTCGGAAACCAGAAGGGTCTGCCCTTCGCCGATGGGCCGGAACTCCAGATGCGGCGTGAGCGCCGGGCGCGCAACCGGACCGCGGTCCGCGGCGGTGACCTTCGCCAGAAGCCCCCGACCGAGGTTCCCGGACGGCGGCGCACCGGGCGCTTTGGCGGTGTCAGGCATGGGAGCGGTCCGCTGCGCCGGCGCCTCAGGACGGGGCGGAAGCGCCGTCGCTCCCGGTCGCAAGGGCATCCGTCCGGGCAAGGGCCGCGATCGCGGCGGCGGCGCGGGACGCCGTATCCTCGACCTGTGCGCCCAGCGCCTCGAAATTCTCGGCCCCGCAGGCGCTCGCGATGACGGCCCTGGCCTCCGGGCCCGCCTCCTCGGCCTTGAAATCCTCCTCGCCCACCAGACGCAGAATGCCGTGCAGGTCGCGCCACAGGGATGCCGCCTCGGCCAGCGGCTCGACGCCGGCGCTTCGAAAGACCGATGCCGCGCCGGACGCGGGATCGTCGCCCGGGCCCTGTTTCGGTCTAAGGAGCCGGGCGGCGCGCTCGACATCGCGCAGGCCGCCGGGCCTGCCGGCGAACGATGCGAGCCCGGACACGGCAGCGGAGTCGGAGGCTTCGCGCACTTCCCCGTTCGCAACGCCTTCAGCCAGTACCCTTCGGCGAGTTTCGTCGAAACGCCGGCCGATTCCGGCGTCGCCGGTCTCGAATATGCGGCGCGCACGGGTGATGTCCGGACCCTCGCCGGCATTCGCGGCGTTCCGGCAGAAATCCTCCAGATCGCCAGGCGCCACCGCCTTGGCCCCCTGCCAGCCGGGCGGGGCCGGCGCGAACAGCAGGCTTGCGCTCGAAAGGTCGGCCAGCGCCTCGTTGAAGCGCCGGCACAATGCCTCCCCGTCGGCCGGGCGCCCGTCATCGTGCACCAACAGGACGGCGATATCCGCCCCCGGCGCCGCCTCCCCGCTTGCCAGATCGCCCAGCAGGACAGCGGCGACGGCGGCTTCGCCGCCATGGCCGCGGCGGTCGGCGGCTTCTTCCACGACAGAAGCAAGCACCGTCGAAATTGAGGCCTCCGCGAGATTGGACAGCGCCATCCCCGCTTCGGCGGGAGACAGGTTGCCCCGCAGGGTGTGCATGCCGACCTGAAAGGCCTTGTCGTTCGACCAGTTGCGCACGGTGTCTATCGTGTCCGCCGCGTCCTGGACCGGAATTTCGGCGATCCGCTCCTTCATTTCGGCGGCGTCGAATTCGCGGGTCCAGTAGAGGCGCGTCAGCCCC
>JAJEAZ010000090.1 GCA_022824105.1 Alphaproteobacteria bacterium | reverse complement strand
GGGGCTGACGCGCCTCTACTGGACCCGCGAATTCGACGCCGCCGAAATGAAGGAGCGGATCGCCGAAATTCCGGTCCAGGACGCGGCGGACACGATAGACACCGTGCGCAACTGGTCGAACGACAAGGCCTTTCAGGTCGGTATGCACACCCTGCGGGGCAACCTGTCTCCCGCCGAAGCGGGGGTGGCGCTGTCCAATCTCGCCGAGGCCTCGATTTCGACGGTGCTTGCCTCCGTCGTGGAAGAGGCCGCCGACCGCCATGCCGGCGAAGCCGCCGTCGCCGCGATCCTGCTGGGCGATCTGGCAAGCGGGGAGGCGGCGCCGGGGGCGGATATCGCCATCCTGTTCGTGCACGATGGCGGGCGCCCGGCCGACCGGGAGGCATTGCGCCGGCGCTTCAACGACGCGCTGGCGGAGCTGTCGGGCGCAAGCCTGCTGTTCGCGCCGGCCCCGCCCGGCTGGCAGGGGGCCGCTGCGGTGGCGCCTGGCGATCTGGAGGACTTCTGCCGGAACGCCGCGAAGGCCGGCGAGGGTCCGGACATCACCCGCGCGCACTGCATATTCGAGACCGGCGACGCCGGAATCGGCCGGCGTTTCGACGAAACTCGCCGAAGGGTCCTGGCTGAAGGCGCCCCGAACGGCGAACTGCGCGAAGCCTCCGACTCCGCTGCCGTGCCCGGGCTCGCATCGTTCGCCGGCAGGCCCGGCGGCCTGCGCGATGTCGAGCGCGCCGCCCGGCTCCTCAGGCCGAAGCAGGGCCCAAGCGATGATCCTGCGCCCGGCGCGGTATCGGTCTTTCAAAGCGCCGGCGCCGAGCCGCTGTCCGAGGCCGCATCCCTGTGGCGCAACCTGCAGGGCATTCTGCGTCTGGTGGGCGAGGAGGATTTCAAGGCCGAGGAGGCGAGCCCGAAGGCCAGGGCGATTATCGCGGGCGCCTGCGGGGCCCAGAATTTCGAGGCGCTGGGCGCACAGGTCGAGGATACGGCGTCCCGCGCCGCCGCCGCGATCGCGGCCCTCGCCCGGACGGATACCCTTGCGACCGGGAGCGACGGCGCTTCCGTCCCGTCCTGAGGCGCCGGCGTAACGGACCGCTCCCATGCCTGACACCGCCAAGGCGCCCGGTGCGCCGCCATCCGGGAACCCGGGCCGGGGGCTTCTGGCGAAAGTCACCGCTGCAGACTGCGGTCCGGTTGCGCGCCCGGCGCTCACACCGCATCTGGAGTTCCGGTCCATCGGCGAAGGGCAGACGCTTCTGGTGTCCGAAAGCTTCAACACGCTGCTGCGCGGCCGGGTCTATGGCGACCTGCTGCCCCTGCTCGACGGACGGCGCGGGCGGGAGGACATCGTCGAGGCGCTTGCGGGCGAACACCCCGTCTCCCGGCTTCGCAATGCGCTGACAGGCCTGGCGGACAGGGGCTATGTCGTTTCCGGCGAGCATTCGATGGCGCACCTTCGGGCGGCCTACTGGTCGTCGCTCGGCGCCTCGCCGCGCTGGGCCGAGCAGCGCCTGTCGGCCGCGCGGGTGGCGGTATCCGGCGCCGGCGGCTCCCTTGCCCGGCATCTGGAGGCGATGGGCGTGGCGACGGGGGCGGAAACGCCAAGCCTCGTCGCCGTCGTCTCTGCCGACTATCTCGAAGAGGCGCACGAAGCGGTCAACCGCCGCCATCTCGAGTCCGGCATCCCGTGGATGCTGGTGCGGCCCAGGGGGATTCAGCCGCTGTTCGGCCCCGTTTTCCGGCCGGCGGAAGCGGGACCGTGCTGGGCTTGCCTCGCCTATCGCCTGCGCAGCCACCAGGAGGTCCACAATTTCCTGCGCAACATGGCGGGCGAAGAGGGGGCCTTCCGGCCCGGCGCGGCAGAGCCCGCCGTGCTGGACGCTTTCTGCGGGCTGGTCGCGGCGGAGATCGCCAAATGGCTGGTGCTGGAAGAAGCCGCGCCCGTTCACGTCCACGCCGTCTCGATGGACATGCGCCGCCTGGCGAGCGCGCACCACCCGGTCATGCGCCGGCCCCAATGCTTCGCCTGCGGCGACGAGGCGCTCAACCGCCCGGACCGCCCGCCCGTTCCGGTGCGATTGCAGGCGAGCCCCGCACCGGTCGCCAACAGCGGCGGCGCCCGCTCGGTCGCGCCGGAAGAGACGCTGGCGACATACCGCCATCTTGTGAGTCCCGTCAGCGGCGTCGTCACCTGGCTTGCCCGCACGACGGAGGAGGCGGAGTCCTGGCTGCATGTCTATTGGGCGGGCAGCAACCCGGCCCTGAGGAGCCGGAGGCTGAGCTCGCTGCGCCGCAGCCTGCGCAGCAAGAGCGCCGGCAAGGGCAGCACCCGGGCCCAGTCCGAGGCGAGCGCGCTTTGCGAGGCCGTCGAACGCTATTCCGGGGTCTTTCACGGCGATGAAATCCGGACCCGGAAACGGTTTGCCGATTTCGCCGCGGCCGGCGAGTCAGCGGCCATCCACCCGAATGACGTCCAGCTGTTCAGCGAGCGCCAGCTGGATGACGCGGACGCCATCAACGCCGGAGGGCATCCTTACAATACCGTGCCGCCCCGCCTCGATCCCGAGGCCGAAATCGACTGGTCGCCGGTGTGGTCGCTGACGGAGGGGCGCCACCGCTACCTCCCGACCTCCATGCTCTACAGCATGACGCCCGAAGAACGCGGCGACGCGGACCCGATCGCGGACTCGAACGGCTGTGCGGCCGGCAACACGCTGGAAGAAGCGGTCCTGCAAGGCTTTTACGAGCTGGTGGAGCGCGACGCCTTTGCGATCTGGTGGTACAACCGCCTGTCCGTGCCGGGCGTGGAACTGGAAGGCTTCGGCGACGACTATCTGGCTGCCGCGCCGGAATTCTACCGTCGGCGCGGGCGCGAAATGTGGGTTCTGGACGTGACGGCCGACCTCGGTATTCCCGCCTTCGTCGCCGTTTCGCGGCGCCCCGGCGGCGAGACCGAGGACATCATCTACGGCGCGGGCGCGCATGCCGACCCGCGCATCGCAGCCTTGCGGGCGGTATGCGAGCTGAACCAGTGCCTGACATGGCTGCCGCGGCCGGGCGGCGGCTCCGGCCCGGCCATCGACGATCCCCTGGCGCTCCGGTGGTGGAAGACGGCGAAGCTGGCCGACCATCCCTGGCTGGCGCCGGCGGCC
>JAJEAZ010000517.1 GCA_022824105.1 Alphaproteobacteria bacterium | reverse complement strand
GGCATCATGGAAGGCACGGCCAAGCCGGAATACGGCCCCTGCGTGGACATGCTGACGCGCGCGGCGATCAAGGAGATGATCGTGCCGTCGATGCTGCCGGTGCTCTCGCCGATCGGGCTCTTCCTGCTGATCTGGCTGGTCGCGGGCAAGGCGGCGGCGCTGACCTCCGTCGGCGCCATGCTGCTCGGCGTCATCGTCACCGGCATCTTCGTCGCCATCTCGATGACCGCCGGCGGCGGCGCCTGGGACAATGCCAAGAAATATATCGAGGACGGCCATCACGGCGGCAAGGGTTCGGAGGCCCACATGGCGGCCGTGACCGGCGACACGGTCGGCGACCCCTACAAGGACACCGCCGGACCCGCCGTCAACCCGATGATCAAGATCACCAACATCGTGGCGCTCCTGCTGCTGGCCGTGCTCGCCCACTGACGGGGGCGGGCGGCGGGCCCGTGACCGCGGGGAGGAATCCCGGCTAAGCTGGCGGGCGTTCCCTGACGGACCCGTCCTCCATGCAGGCCGATACGGTCGATGACCTCTTTCGCCGTTTCGGCCCGAACTACCGCTGGTATGTGACCTTTGCCGGCCTGGTCGGCGGCTTTTCGATGGTGCTGTCCGCCACCATCGTCAATGTCGCCGTGCCCGAGGTCATGGGCGCGTTCGGCGTCGGCCAGGACCAGGCGCAGTGGATGGCGACGGCCTTCCTCGCCACGATGACCGCGAGCCAGCTGCTCAACGCCTGGATCACCGAGGCGTTCGGGCAGCGGCTCGGCTTTGCGCTGACGCTCGCGGTTTTCATGGCGGGCGCGCTGATGAGCGCCACCGCCACCTCGATGGACATGCTCATCCTCGGCCGCGTCCTGCAGGGCGTGGCGGCCGGCATCGTCATGCCGATGACCATGGTGACGATCTTCACCGTGTTCCCGCCCGAGCGCCGGGGCATGGCGATGGGCGTTTACGGCGCGGGCGTGGTGCTGGCGCCGGCGCTCGGGCCGGCGGTCGGCGGCATCGCCATCGACACGCTCTCCTGGCGGGCCATGTTCCTGCTGCCGCTGCCCTTCTGCGGCCTGGCGCTGCTCGCCGGCATGGTCTTCATGCCGTCCAAGGGACGCATCGGCAGGCTGCCGCCCTTCGACTGGTTCGGCTTCGCCTTCCTGGGGGCCGCGCTCTTCCTGTTGATGACGGCGGCGGCGTCGGGGCCGCGGGAGGGCTGGCTCTCCGACCATATCCTGCTCTACGCCGTGCTCGGGACCGTTGCGGCGGCGGGCTTCGTCACCATCCAGGTGAGGAGCCGCGCGCCGCTTCTCGATGTGTCGCTGTTCCGCAACCGCGCCTTCACGGCGGCGGTGATCGTGGCCTTCGTGTTCGGCGCCGGCAATTTCGCGTCCGGCTATGTCATTCCCGTCTTCGTCCAGCAGGTCCAGAGCTTCACCGCCACCAAGGCCGGGCTGCTGCTCATGCCCGCCGGCCTGCTCCTGGTCTTCGCGCTGCCGCTCACCGGGCGCGCGGCCGACCGCCTGCCCGACCATATCCCGATCCTGGCCGGGCTCGGCTGCTTCGCGTTCGGCACCTTCCTGATGGCGTCCGCCGACGCCAATACCGGCTTCTGGGCCTTCGCCGTCTTCACGATGATCAGCCGGGTCGGCATGTCCTTCATCATGCCGGCGCTCTCCGCCTCGGCCCTTCGCGCGCTCCCCAACGAGAAGCTGGCCCAGGGGTCCGGCGCGATGAACTTCATCCGCCAGCTCGGCGGGGCGTCCGGCACCAACCTGATCGTCGTCTGGCTGCAGCTAAGGACGCACTGGCACGCGGAATCGCTCGCCTCCACCCAGACGGCGGCGAACACGGCGAGCCGGGGTTTCCTCGAGACCGTCGCCGACCGCCTCGGCATCGCCGGCCTGCCGGACCCCGCCCGCCTCGGCGCGGCGCTCGACTATCTGGGCCAGGTCGTCCACGCCCAGGCGCTCTCCTTCGGCTTCCGGGACTGCTTCCTCGCGCTGGGAATCGTCTTCGTGCTCGCGATGCTGCCCGCCCTCAATCTGGCGCGCCTCCCGCGCAGGGAGTAGGCTGCGTCCCCGTCGTGGCCGCTTGCTGAAATTGGTAGACAGAACGGACTTAAAATCCGTGGGGAGCAATCCCGTGAGGGTTCGAGTCCCTCAGCGGCCACCAGCGCCTGCCGCGGCTCACGGATAGAAGACGATCAGCGCCTCGCCGACCATGGCCGGGCGGTCGGTTCCCTCGATCTCGATGGTGTTTTCCACCATGCAGCGCACGCCATCGCCCTTGACCGGCTCGGTGGAGGCCAGGCTCTGGCGCAGGCGCACCCTGGAGCCCGCCGGCACCGTATTGGTGAAGCGCACCCGGTTGAGCCCGTAATTGATCGCGCGGCTGGCGCCCGGCACCGAGAACACCATCAGCCCGGCGGTGAGCGAGAGCGTGAGGAAGCCGTGGGCGATGGTCTTGCCGCCCGGCATGTCCGACTTGGCGCGCTCCGTGTCGAGATGGATCCACTGGCGGTCCTCGGTCGCCTCCGCGAACCCGTCGATCCGGCCCTGATCGACGGCGATCCAGTCGCTGACCCCGAGTTCCTTGCCGACCCAGTCGTCCAGCTCGGCGAGCGTTGCGATCTTCACCACGAGCGCGGCCCTCCTCTCAAACCGGGCCGACCCTAGCCGATACGCGGTCAGTTGGACAGTTCGGCCAGGATTCGCGGCCAATGCCCGTCTGCCGATGCGATATGGCCCGGAATGTCCTTCTCCCAGTTCTTCTGCACCGACTTCGAGTAGTTCAGGTACAGCTTGCCGTCCACGACCTTCCACGCCTTCGGGTCGATGGGCGCGGTGTAGCCCTGCGAGACGGCCCAGGCGCAATAGCCGCCATATTGCGGCGCATAGCGCTCCGGGTCGGCCTCGAAGGCGTCACGGTTGGCCGCGCTCGCGAAGCGCCACTTGGCGCCGTTCCATTCCACTTCGTGGCGCGACTTGCCCTTGACCGGCTCGCCCGCCTCGAAATAGGCGACCGGGTCAAAGCCGTGGATGGCGGCGCCACTGCGCTGGAACACGGGCTCCTTCGCAGCCGCGAAGCCTGCCAGCAGGACGACCAGCGAGGTCGCCGCAAGACGTGTGAAGACGGTTCGCATCGGATAGTCCTCCGGATGTGTTTCCTGCCGGGAAAGATCGGTCCCGCACCCGGCCTCGGCCAATCACGATACGGTGAACGGCTCCTTGACGAAATGGAACTCGGTCGTGTCCGACAGGTCGTTCAACTCGCGGGTCCTGCCGGTCCGACGATAGCCGAGCGCCTCGTAGAAGGCGTGCGCCTCCAGGAAGCGGGTGTCGGACCAGAGTTCCATGAAGCGGCTGCCCCGGCTTCGGGCGGCCGCTTCCGCCATGGCGACGAGGCGCCGGGCGATCCCCTGCCGGCGGAGTTCCGCGAGCACGTAGAGCTTGTGCAGCTCGGCGCCGGCGGGGTCGGCCGCGGGCGCCCAGCCCCCGCCGGCCGCGACAAGACCGTCGGCCCCTTCCGCAACCCAGTATTCGCCGCCGAGCGCGTCGAAGTGGCTTCGCATGGCGCGCAGCTGCGGCTCCTCGGCGTCCACATCGAGGATGCAGCCCTCATAGGCAGACCAGCAGACGTCGATCAGCCGGATCAACCCGTCCGCATCGCTGTCCCGCACCGGGCGTATGACGGCGCTCACAGCAGCACCGCGGCGGCAAGCCCCAGAAAGGCGAAGAAGCCGACGACATCGGTCACGGTGGTCAGCACCACGGAGGAGGCAATCGCCGGATCGATCCGCATCCGGTCGAGCGCCAGCGGAATGGCGACGCCCGAAAGTCCGGCCACCAGCAGGTTGACCACCATGGCCGCCGCAATCACGGCGCCCAGCAGCCAGTTTCCGAACCATGCGAACGTGACCGCCGCCGCAATGGCGGCGAACAGCATGCCGCTGAACCCGCCGACCAGCACCTCCTTGACGACGATGCGCATGGCGTTGGTGGCCGAAAGCTCCTTCGTCGCGAGCGCGCGGACGGCGACGGTGAGCGTCTGCGTGCCGGCATTCCCGCCCATAGAGGCGACGATCGGCATCAGCACGGCCAGAGCGACGATGGCCTCGATAGTCGCCTCGAACTGCGCAATGACGAGGGAGGCGACCACGGCCGTCCCGAGATTGACGAGCAGCCAGGGGAACCGCTTGGCTGTCGTGGCCGCCGCGGCATGGTAGAGATCGTCTTCATAGACGCCGCCGAGCTTCAGGATGTCGTCTTCGTGCTCCTCGTCGATGACATCGACCACATCGTCGATGGTGAGCACGCCGGCGAGCCGCCCGGACTCGTCGACCACCGGCGCGGAGGTCAGGTCCTGCTGCCGGAAGAGAAACGCGGCCTCTTCCTGGTCCATGGCGGCGGTCAGCACGACCGGCTCATCGTCCATGATCTCCGTCAGCCCGACCGGGCGGCGGTTGCGCAGGATGCGCGAGAGCGGAAGGCTTCCGACCGGGCGATGGCGGGGGTCCACAACGAAAACATCGAAAAACATATCCGGCAGAGACGCATCCGCGCGCAGGTAGTCGATGGCCTCGCCGACGGTCCAGTAGGCGGGCACCACCACCGTCGCCCGCTGCATGAGGCGCCCGACCGTATCGTCGGCATAGGCGAGCGCCTGCTCGACAGCCGCGCGGTCCGGCTGGGGCAGCCGCGCCAGAATTTCCCGGCGGGTCTTCTCGTCGAGATCCGCCACGACCTCGGCGGCGTCGTCGTCATCGAGTCCGGCGACCGCCCGCGCGAGTTCCTGCGGCGCCATCTGCTCCACGATTTCGCCGCGCACGGTCCCGTCGAGCTCGGCAAGGATGTCGGGATCGAGCACGCCGCGGATCGCATCGAGCAACGTGGATCGCTCGTCGGGGGCGATGCGCTCCAGCAGGTCCGCAACATCGGCGGCATGAAGGGGCGCGAGCTTGGCCCGGACAGCCTCGGCGTCTTCGGCATCGAGAATGTCCCGGACCAGATCGGGCGTCAGCGCCAGCGCCTCGTCGGCCCGGTCGTCGGCGCGCGGGACCGTATGGGGCTCAGCCATCGTATCCCTCCGAATTTCCCGGGCTCATGGTGCGGTCGAGAAGACTCGAACTTCCACGGGGTTGCCCCCACAGCGACCTCAACGCTGCGCGTCTACCAATTCCGCCACG
>JAJEAZ010000258.1 GCA_022824105.1 Alphaproteobacteria bacterium | reverse complement strand
GGCGACCCAGATACTGATGCCGGCTTTGTCGCCGACAATGACGGAGGGCAATCTCGTCAAGTGGCTGGTGGGCCAGGGCGACAGGGTGGAGCCGGGCGATGTGATCGCCGAAATCGAAACCGACAAGGCGACGATGGAGGTTGAGGCGGTCGATGAGGGCATTGTCGGGCGCATCGTGGTGCCGGAGGGCAGCGAAGGCGTCGCCGTCAATGCCGTGATCGCCGTGCTTGTGGAAGAGGGCGAGGAACTGGGCGAGGAGACGGCCGCGTCGCCGTCCGCGCCTGTCGCTTCGCCGCCGGCTGCCGAAGCGCCGGCGGCCCCGCCCGGGCAGGAGGCGAAGGCCACGCCGCTTGCCCGGCGCATGGCCGCACTTGCTGGTATCGACCTCGCGGTGGTAGCCGGCAGCGGCGCGCACGGCCGGATCACGCGCGACGATGTGCGCCGGGCCGCGGGCCGGGCGACTCCGGCCGAGGCGGATGAAGGCCGCGAGCGGATTTTTGCGAGCCCGCTGGCGCGGCGCATGGCCGGCGAGGCCGAACTTCCCCTGGACGGCGTGGCCGGCAGCGGCCCGGAGGGCCGGATCGTCAAGCGGGACATCGAGCGGGAACTCCGGCAGGGTGCGGCGGCGCCTTCGGCCCCGGAGGAACTGGAGCAGTTGCCGGGCCTGCCGCCCTTCGAGCGCATCAGGCATTCGAACATGCGCAAGGTCATTGCGCGCCGGCTGACCGAGTCCAAGCAGACGGTCCCGCATTTCTACCTGACGGTCGATTGCGAGATCGACGAGCTGCTGGAAGCGCGCCGGGAGATCAATCTGCGCGCGCCGGAAGGCGTCAAGGTCTCGGTCAACGATTTCGTCGTCAAGGCGCTGGCGACGGCGCTTTGCCGCGTGCCGGACGCCAATGCCGCCTGGACCGAGGACGGCCTGCTCAGGTTCCGGCAGGTCGATGTATCGGTAGCCGTCGCGGTGCCGAACGGGCTGGTGACGCCGGTCGTGCGCCAAGCTGAGGCGAAGGGGCTCGCCGAAATTTCCACCGAGATGGCCGACTTCGCCGCCCGCGCCCGCGAGGGCAAGCTGATGCCGGAGGAATACCAGGGCGGCACCACCAGCGTCTCCAATCTCGGGATGTTCGGCATCCGGCAATTCGACGCCGTCATCAATCCGCCCCAGGGAACCATTCTGGCGGTCGGCGCGGGGGAGCAGCGCCCGGTCGTGAAGAAGGGCGCGCTCGCGGTCGCCACGGTAATGAGCTGCACGCTTTCCTGCGACCACCGCGCGGTGGACGGCGCGCTCGGCGCCCGGCTGCTCGGCGTGTTCAAGGCGCTGGTCGAATGCCCGGCCGCCATGTTGCTGTAGCCCGCCCGGAGTAAGGCAATGGCCGACAAACAATTCGACCTCGTCGTCGTCGGCGGCGGACCGGGCGGCTATGTCGCGGCGATCCGCGCCGCGCAGCTCGGCATGAACGCGGCGCTGGTCGAGCGCGAGCATCTGGGCGGTATCTGCCTCAATTGGGGCTGCATCCCGACCAAGGCGCTTCTGCGCACCTCCGAGATCAACCACCTGCTGCACAATCTCCGCGACTACGGCTTCAGCGCGGGCGATGTGTCCTTCGACCTCGGCCGGATCGTGAAGCGCTCCCGGAAGGTCGCCGGGCAGTTGTCGCGCGGCGTCACTCATCTGCTGAGGAAGAACAAGGTGACCGTCATCGACGGCGCGGGCCGGCTGGCGGGAAGCGGGCGCGTCGTGGTCGAGAGGGACGGAGAGGAGGTCGATACGCTCGCCGCGCCCCATATCGTCCTTGCGACCGGCGCGCGCGCGCGGTCCCTGCCGAATCTGGAGCCGGACGGCAAGACGGTCTGGAGCTACAAGGAAGCCATGGTGCCCGAAGCGATGCCGGAGAGCCTGCTGGTTATCGGCTCGGGCGCCATCGGCATCGAGTTTGCGAGTTTCTACAGCAATCTGGGCGTGCCGGTGACGGTCGTGGAGCTTGTGGACCGCATCCTTCCGGTGGAGGACCCGGAGATTTCCGAGTTCGCGCTCAAGGCGTTCCGCAAGCAGGGCATGACCCTGATGACGGGAGCGCAGGTGACGGACCTGTCGGACGGCAAGGCGCAAGTGCAGACCGCCGACGGAGAAACCGTGACCGTTGACGCCGACAGGACCATCCTGGCGGTCGGCATAACCGGCAATGTCGAGGACCTCGGCCTCGAAGACACAGGCGTCCGGGTGGAAGCCGGCCATGTCGTGGTGGACGAATGGCTCCGGACCGGCGAGCCTGGCGTCTATGCCATCGGCGACCTGGTGGGACCGCCCTGGCTGGCCCACAAGGCCAGCCATGAGGGCGTGCTCTGCGTCGAGAAGATCGCCGGGCTGGACGGGCTGCACCCTCTCGATCCGCGCACGATTCCGGGCTGCACCTATTGCCGCCCGCAGGTGGCCAGCATCGGCTATACTGAGGCGGCTGCGAAGGAGGCGGGTCACGAGGTCCGCGTGGGCCGGTTCCCCTATGTCGGCAACGGCAAGGCGATCGCGCTCGGCGAGCCGGAGGGGCTCATCAAGACCGTGTTCGACGCAGCGACGGGCGAGTTGCTGGGAGCGCACATGATCGGCGCCGAGGTAACGGAACTGATCCAGGGATATGCCATCGCCCTCAATCTGGAGGCGACGGAAGCAGAACTGATGCATACCGTCTTTCCCCATCCGACCCTTTCCGAGGCGATGCACGAATCGGTGCTGGACGCATATGGACGTGCTATCCACTTCTGACCGCCAGGCGGTGCGGACGGAGCGCCCCTTCCGGCATCCCGAGAAGCGGCTGCGCCCGGACAATCCGAGCCCGCGCAAGCCGGCCTGGATCCGCGTGAAAGCGCCGACGTCGAAAGCCTATGCGGAGACGCGCCGGATCGTGCGCGAGCACGGACTCTCGACGGTGTGCGAGGAGGCGGGCTGTCCGAATATCGGCGAGTGCTGGGCCGAGCGCCACGCCACCATGATGATCATGGGCGAAATCTGCACCCGAGCCTGCGCCTTCTGCAATGTCGCGACGGGCAAGCCGGGCGCCCTCGATCGGGGCGAGCCCGAGAGTGTGGGCAAGGCGGTGGCGAAGCTCGGCCTCGCGCATGTGGTCATCACCTCCGTGGACCGCGACGACCTCGACGATGGCGGCGCGGCCCATTTCGCCGAGACGGTCGGGTGGATCCGCAGCTATGCGCCTGGCACGACCGTGGAGCTGCTCACGCCGGATTTCCTGCGAAAGGAAGGCGCGCTGGAGACAGTGGTCGCCGCGAAGCCGGATGTCTTCAACCACAATCTCGAAACCGTGCCGGGCCTCTACAGCGCCGTCAGGCCGGGCGCGCGCTACTATCACAGCGTCCGCCTGCTGGAGCGCGCCAAGGAGCTGGCCCCCGCGCTGTTCACGAAGTCCGGAATGATGGTCGGCCTCGGCGAGACCCGCGAACAGGTCGCGCAGGTGATGGACGATCTGCGCTGCGCCGATGTCGATTTCCTCACCATCGGCCAGTACCTCCAGCCAACGCCGAAGCATCATGCGGTGGACCGCTTCGTGACGCCGGAGGAGTTCGAGGCCTATGCGGCGTTGGCCAGGGCCAAGGGATTCCTGCTCGTCTCGGCCTCGCCGCTCACCCGTTCCTCGTACCATGCCGACAGCGATTTCGCGAAGCTGAAGGCCGCGCGCGGCTGATGCCGAGCCACCGCGAACAGCGGTTCGTGCCCTATCCGCCGGATCAGATGTTCGCCCTTGTCGCGGATATCGAGCGTTATCCCGAGTTCATTCCCTGGTGCGCCGGGGCGCGCATCCGCCGGCGGGAAGGGGCGCTCGTCGTCGCCGACCTCCGGGTGCGCTTCGGGCCCTTTCGCGAGAGCTTCACCTCCCGCGTCTCGCTGACGCCGCCGGAGCGCATAGACGTCGCCTATGCGCACGGGCCCCTTTCGCACATGGCGACGCACTGGCGCTTCCTGGCCGCCGAGGGCGGGACGGTGATAGATTTCAGCATCGACTGCGACTTCCGCTCGGCGCTGCTGCGGGGTCTGGCGAGCCGGTTCTTCCACGAGGCCGCAAAGCGGATGGCGCTCGCCTTCGAAGCCCGCGCCCATGCGCTGCACGGTGCGGGCCGGTTGTCCGCCTAGGCGCCGGCGAGCAGCCGGTCGGCAAGCGCCTCGATCTCTTCCCGCATCGACAATTTTTGCCGCCACGACGCCGGAATGGAGCGGACGCCATAGTGTGCGCCTGCAATCTGGCCGTAGATCGCGCCCGTCGTGTCGGCATCGTCGCCGAGATTGACGGCGAGGAGCGCGCCGCTGCGGAAGTCCGTCGAGCGGTGGAACGCCCAGAGCGCCGCCTCCAGCGACCGGACGGCGTAGCCCGTGCCGGCGATCTCCGGCGGTTCGCGCCGCTTGAAGGAGCCGCCGGCGATTTCTGCGATGGCGGGGCTCAATGCCATGCCGGCGCCGCCGCCGGAAAGTATCTGTTCCTTCGTCGCGCCCTCGAGCGCCCGGACAAGGAGCATCGCGAAACAGCGGCAGGCATCGACCGCTTCTTCGGCGCCGTGAGTGGTGCGGGAGCTGTCGGCGGCCCGGGCGACGGCCCGGCCTGGGTCTCCGGCGAAGAACATGGCCACCGGCGCAAGACGCATCAGGGAGCCGTTTCCGGCGCTGCAGGGGCGGGTCGGCCCGGACAGGGGGTCTCCCGTCCGCTCGAAGGATTCCAAGGCTGCGGCGGTCGTGTTGCCGATATCGAAGCAGCGTCCGGTGGAGGAGAAATAGCCGTCGCGATACCAGCGCAGATAGCGTTCCATCTGGTCGCGCGCATCGAATTCGCCGCGGTCCGCCAGGCTCGCGGCAAGGCAAAGCGCCATCGAGGTGTCGTCCGTCCATTGGCCGGGCTGCAGGCGGAACGGGCCGCCGCCGACCATATCGTCGATGGGTTCGAAAGTGCCTGGAGCGCGGAACTCCAGCACCGTGCCGAGCGCGTCGCCCGCGGCGAGGCCCAGAAGGCAGCCCCGGAACCGGTCCCGCCGGGTCGGCCGCTTCGCCGTCGATGACCGTTGCGGCCACGCCCGCATCATCCTGAATTGCGCCGGCGTCTGGGGACTTTCGCGCCCGCCGGACTCGCGGTCGCCGGCGCGGAGGCTCCGCAGGACTGTCTCGACATCTTCCGGGCCCGCATGTCCGTGCCGGATGAGCCAGCAGCCGACAACCACGCCGGTGCGCCCGAGGCCGGCCCAGCAATGGACATAGACCCGCCGGCCGTCCTCCAGGCCCTTGTCGATCTCGTCGAGGATGCGTTCCATGAGCGCCCCGGTCGGGATGCTCATGTCCGCGACCGGAAAGCGGCGGACGGCGGCGGCGCGTTCGGAGGCGCGCCCGTCATACCGGCTCAGATGCCCGTCCCCGCCGCCCGGCCGGTCTTCGGTGAGATTGATGAAGAGGTCGAAGCCCGCGTCGAGCAGCGGGCCGATCCTGTCGCAGTCCGGGCGGGGATCCGGGTAGGCGCCGGCCGCGAGGCGCCCTTCGACGACCCAGTAGCTCCGCGAGACCGGGCCCCGGATTCCATCCGCCGCCAATGCAAGGTTCCCGTCCATCCGGTTCCTCCCCCCGGAAGAGTCTACCGGATTCACGCATTCGTTTCCGGCGGCTTCGCAACGCACGGCCCCGCCATTGCCCCGGTCCCTGCCTGTCCCTGCTGCCGGCATTCGATGAAAAGTCTCCAGTATTTTCATTTTTTGTTCCCGGACGGGCTTGACATTTGGCGGTATGGTGTATGATGAAAGTAGAGAGAGGCGGCTTCCGGGGCCGCCTTTTGGCGTTTCTGCAGAAAGCGACCGGCTGGGGGCTGAAAAAGACCCCGGCGTGAGCAAGCGCGAGAGGTGCGTGCGCCGTCTCGCGCGCGCAAT
The DNA here is from genome assembly GCA_022824105.1 of Alphaproteobacteria bacterium. Lineage (GTDB taxonomy): Bacteria > Pseudomonadota > Alphaproteobacteria > Bin95 > Bin95 > Bin95. The sequence continues at coordinate 794 of JAJEAZ010000258.1, read as the reverse complement.
CAGGTGCGCGAACCGCGCCGACGCCCGCCCGCGCCCGCGCGCCCCCGCCGCCGCGATACGCGCGAAACAGGGACGCTTCGTCCCGCCCTTTGCCTGGAAGGAGATGGCATGAATGGGGAGTGAACGGTCGGGCTCCCGTTGCCATGCTGGGCGTTGGGAGAGGCGGATAGGTGACAGGTTGCATTCGTGCGGTAGGGCTCTCGACCCTGTGAAGGAGATTAACCCGCGCCTGTTTCCGAACGACCCTGGTGAGGCCCGGAGATCGCCGGTGACCTCGTATAGGAGTTTGGCTCGGCCGTTCACGCCCCGCGCGGGGCTCCGCCTCCCGCCAACAGGAGGATGCTAGCCCGGATTTCTCACCGGGGGTAGGTGCATCGGGGCTCTGCATGTGAGAAAGTACTTCTGCTTCAAAGACTTGTCCTGTTGCAGAGGAGCGCCCCGATGCGTACAGAGTGTAACCCGACGCGGATGCGATTTGCACGCCTGAAAGGCCGCGATGTCGTGGCCGATTTCGAGGGCGGGAGGATGACTTCGGATGCCGGCGCGCTGCTTCTGGGGGCGACGGACCGGGCGATAGGGCTTGTGGACCGGTTTTCGGGCTGCTTTTCGGACGGTCGCTCTGCGGATCGTGTGGTGCACGATGTGGCGACGCTGGTGGGCCAGCGTGTGTTCGGGATCGCGCTGGGCTACGAGGACCTTGTGGACCATGACGAGTTGCGCCGCGATCCTGTTCTGGGCGCGGTTCTGGGCCGTCTGGAGGCGCGCCGGCGGGGTTGCGAGCCGCTGGCGGGCAA
>JAJEAZ010000453.1 GCA_022824105.1 Alphaproteobacteria bacterium | reverse complement strand
GCAAATCAGCCGCATCGAAATCACCCCGCAAGGCGATCGCCGCTCCCATCACCAGCCTCCAATTCAAGCCCACGACCTTGAATCAGAAATCCGACCGGAACGGAATCCCCCTCATGAGTCAGAAACCGACGCCGCTGGTATGAGACGTGAGGTTTTCGATTGCCGACCGAATGGTATTCTTGGTGCGGATCCCGCGAGAGGGTGCCCGCCGGATCATCAGCATGGGACAAGGCCAACGCCCGTGAACAAGAGCTTTATGCATCCCGATTCCGACGATGACCTGCCGGATTTCAGCACCCCCGAATGGCAGGCGAAGTTCGCTCGGGCCCCGCTGCGCCGCGGCCGGCCGAAATCCGCCGTGACGAAAGTCCGGACCACGCTCCGTCTCGACCCCGATATCCTTGCCGCCTTCCGCTCCGGCGGGCCCGGATGGCAAACCCGCATCAACGATGCGCTCCGAAAGGCGGCGGGGCTTTCCTGATATCTATCGCCCGCCGGGGTACATCCCTCAGAAAAGCGCCCCGTAGGTATCGAGGATGTCCTCGAAAGCCGCCGTCAGGCCGTCGAATTCGTCGGGGCCCATGGGGAGCGAGAGGACCATCATGCCGCGCCGCGAGACATAGTGGGCGCGGGCCATCATCTCCAGGTGGAAGAGGGCGCGGGCCTCCCTGGGCGCGGCGTCCGTGTCGGCCGGGCCGGTGAGGTCGGCGTCGGTCGGGTGGAACATCATCATCGAGCCGAAGCCGGTCACCTGCGCGGGCAGGCTGCGGGCCTCGATGGCGCCGTTGAGGCGCTGGCGCAGCAGGTCGCCTTCCGCATTGATCTCCACCGCCGCCTGCTCGGTGAACACCTCGCTCATGCCCGCAATCGCGGCCTGCATGGTGAGCACATTGTTGTTGAAGGTGCCGGCATGGCCGAAATGCCCGGCCTCGCGCGGGTCGAAGCGCGACATGACCTCCGCCTTGCCGCCGAACGCGCCGAAGGTGAGCCCGCCGCCGATATACTTGCCGAAGGAGGTCATGTCCGGGGTGACGCCATGCTCCTTCTGCAGGCCGCCGGGGCCGAGGCGGGAGGTCATCACCTCGTCGAATTGCAGCAGGATGCCGTGCTCGTCCGCCGCGTCGCGCAGCATCTGCAGGAATTCGCGCTTCGCCGGGATGCAGCCGCCGCTGCCGGTCATCGGCTCGATGATGATGGCGGCCAGGCTGTCCCTGTGCTCCTCGATGAGTTCGCGCGTGCCCTCCATGTCGTTGTAGCGCCCCATCACCCACTCGAACGGCACGTTCATCCGGCTGCCATAGGCGCCGAAGGAAAGCACGCTGCCGTGGTAGCTGCCCTCGAAGGCGAGAATGCCGGTGCGCCCGGTGAAGGCGCGCGCCGCGCTCAGCGCCATCAGGTTGGCCTCGGTGCCGGAGTTGGTGAAGCGCACCATGTCGAGCGAGGGGAAACGCGCGCACATGATTTCCGCCAGCCGCCCCTCGCGCGGCGTCGGGCCGCCCAAGGTGATGCCCTGGGCGAGCGCGGAGGAGATGGCGCGCTGGATTGCCGGCTCCGAGTGGCCGTAAATGCCGGCGGTCTGCTCGACGACGAAATCCGCATAGCGGTGGCCGTCGGCGTCCTCGATGTAGCAGCCGTCGCCGCGCGCGAGCGACACCGGGAAGGGCGGGTAGTAGAGCACGGTGCGGGTGTTGCCGCCCGGCATGGCGCGGCAGGCCTGCTCGTAGAGGCCGGCGCTGGTGGGGTTGGCCTCGGCGAACCGGGCCTCGGCGTCCTCCAGCGCGGCGGTCAGGTCGAAATTGGTGCGTTCGACGGGTGTATCCGGCATGGGCGTGTCTCCGGGGATGGCTGCCGCTGGCTGCGGGACGCATTCAACCCCGTCAGGCGGCTCAGGGCAAATCGCGCAGGAAGCGGATGATGGCGGTGTTGAAGGCGTCGTTGCGGTCGCCGGCGACCATGTGGCCCGCGCCGGAGACATCGACGAAGCGCGCATGGGGCGCGAGGTCGAGAAAGGCGCGCGCCTCGGTCTCGGTCACGAGGTCGCTGCTGCCGCCGCGCACCAGCAGGGTGGGCGTGTGCCGGCGGGCGAGCACCCGCGCGCAGGCCTCCAGCCGCTCCGGGTCGCGGTCCTCCTGCCGGTCGCGTACATCGGTGACGAAGGCGGGGTCCCAGTGCCAGTACCAGCGGCCGTCCGCGCCCTCGCGCAGGTTCTTGCGCAGGCCCGAAAGGTCGCGCGGGCGCTTGCGGTTCGGCAGATAGGCGGCGACCGCCTCGGCGGCTTCCTCCAGCGAGCCGAACCCGGTCTCCACATGGGCCTTCATGAAATCGACGACGCGGGCCGCGCCTTCCGGGCGCACGCGCGGGGTGATGTCCACCAGCACGACGGCGCGCAGCACCGGCTCCGGAGACTCGCCCTCGGCGATCAGCGCGGCGATGCCGCCGAGCGAGGCGCCGACCGCGACCGGACGGTCGAACTGCCGGGCGACGGCGCGCAGGTCCGCCCCGAAATGCCCGATCAGGTAGTGGCCTTCCGGCGAGCGGTCGCTGTCGCCGTGGCCCCTCTGGTCGAGGCTGACGGCCCGCCAGCCGCGGAGCGCCAGCGCCAGCGCGGCCCCGCCCCACGCATGGCGCGTCTGCCCGCCGCCATGCGCGAGCAGCACGGTCGGCCGGTCGTCGTCGCCCAGTATGTCGGCGGCGAGCGAAAGCCCTTCGGCGCCTTCGAAGCGCTCGAAGCGCGGCGGGATCGGTCCGGGATCGGTCATCGGGCCTCGGTTCGGTGTCGGTAGCGTCTGGCGGCGGTCATCCGGCCCGGAGCGGGGCGAGCGCGCGCCGGAGCGCGTCCGCGACCTCGACGCGCTCGTAAGGCGCCAGGAACGCGCCCACGATCTCGCGCCGGCCGTGCGTCGCCAGGGTCAGCGGTCCCGGCCGGTCGCCGCTCTGGTCGATCTCCACCCGGAGCCACCAGGGCGGCAGGCGCACCTGCTCGACCGCGCCGCCGGGGCTCATGCGCTCGACCGTCAGGGCGTCGGGTGTGAGCCGGAGCCGCTCGCGCCGCCGTCCCTGCCGGTAGTTCACATGGAAGCACCAGGCGAGCACCGCGATATCGAGGCCGAAGAAGCCCAGCACCGGCCAGGCGCCCAGCGCCAGAAACGCAATCCCCGCGCCAAAGCCGATCAGGACGAGCGCGCCGATCAGCAGCCGGAAGCCCGCAGGCGGCAGGGAGCGGTGCGGCGTCAGCACCGCGTCGAACAGGACGGGGCCGGTTCCGGACAATGGCCGGGCGCCGGCTAAAAGCTGTCCTTGCGGCGGCGGATTTCCGCGAAGACGGCCTCGGGCGACTGGCCCTCCATGCCCACCAGGCGCTGCATGGCGGGGTCGTCCGCGCGCAGGAAGGGGTTGGCGACCTTCTCCTCGCCGAGCTCGGAGGGGACGGTGCGTTCGCCGCGCGAGCGCAGCTCGTCGATGCGCCGGGATGCGGCCTTCAGCGCTTCGTTGTCCGGGTCCACCGAAAGGGCGAAGCGCGCATTGGACTGGGTGTATTCATGGCCGCAATAGACGCGGGTGTCGTCGGGCAGGGCGCGCAGCTTGCTGAGCGAGGACCAGAACTGCTCCGGCGTGCCCTCGAACATCCGCCCGCAGCCGAGCGCGAACAGCGTGTCGCCGCAGAAGAGAGCGCGGCTCTCCTCGAACCAGAAGGCGATATGGCCGCTGGTGTGGCCCGGCACGTCGAAGACCCGCGCGGTCTCGGCGCCGACCGTGTAGCTGTCGCCGTCGCCGACCTCGACATCGAGGCCCGGAAT
>JAJEAZ010000243.1 GCA_022824105.1 Alphaproteobacteria bacterium | reverse complement strand
GGAACTCGCGGGCCTTGCGGTCGTCACGGCCGGCATCGTGATGGTGCAGGCGGGACGATAGCCCCCGTGTCCTCACCGGCCCCGGGCAATGCGCGTTTCGGCCGCGAGGTTCCACCATGCGCCGGCGACGACCATGCCGGCGCCGACGAGCACCATCGTTTCCGGGACTTCCAGGTAGAATACGAAGCCGACCAGGCCGAGCAGCGGAAGCTGGATGTAGGTGACCGGGACCACGACCGAGATGTCGCCGAGGCGGATGGACTGGTTCATGGTGAGATGCGCGAGCACGCCCGTGAGGCCAACGATGGCGATCCAGCCGGCGTCTTCCCAGACGACCGGCGTCCACTGGCCCCAATTGGCGAGCGCCGCGATGGGAAGCTGGATCACCAGCATCCAGAGCACGATCTGGATCGGCGTGTCGGTGCGCATCAGCTCCTTGGAGAGCACATTGGCGCCCGCATAGCCGGCGGCGCCGAAGATGCACACCAGCGCCGCCCATTCGACCGGCACGGCGTGGGGGCGCAGGATGACCAGCACGCCCGCGAAGCCGAGCGCGATGACCGCCCAGCGCCGGAAGCCCGCCCGCTCGCCGAGGAAGCCGACCGCGAACAGGGTCGCCCAGATCGGCGTAGTCGCCATCAGCGCGCTCATGTCGATGAGGGTCAGCATGGCGATGCCGTAGAACCAGGCAAATTGCCCGACGAAGTGGACCCCGTTGCGCGCGAGGTGCAGCAGAGGACGGCGCGTGGCGATGCGACCGGCGGCAAGCGCCAGCGGCAGGGCGGCAAAGAGGCCGACGAAACTCCTGAGCACCATGATCTGCGCCGTGGACATGGTGTCCGAGAGCTGCCGCGCGGCGACCGCCATCGCCATGAAGCAGAGCACCGTGGCGCACATCCAGAGCGCGCCGACGACATTGTTCCGGGCGGCCAGGCGCCGGTCGGGCGCCCTCATCCGCGCGGCGCAAGCCCGGCGAGCAGCCGGTCCACCATCTCCGGCGCCTCGCCCACATAATTGCCGGGCTCGCAAAGCTGCGCGAGCGCGTCGCGGTCGAGCTTTGCCGTGACCTCCGGCATGTCGAGCAGCACATCCAGCAGGGCGCGCCGCTCATCCGTGGCGATCCGGCAGGCCTCATAGACCAGGTCGTGCGCCGCCTGCCGGCCGAGCGCGGGCGCAAGGCCCATCATCACCGCCTCGGAGACGATCAGCCCGCGCGTCATGTCCATATTGGCCCGCATGGCCTCGGGATCGACCCGCAGGCCCTCCACGAGGAACCGCGCCTGGGCGAGCGCGCCGGAGGCCAGCACGAAGGCTTCCGGCAGCGCCGCCCATTCCACATGCCAGGGGCCGGTGGAGCGTTCGAGGTCGGCGGCCATCGCGTCCATGACGAGGGCAGTCCGGCTCTGCACCTGCTTGGCGCAGGCGAGGATGAGCTCGCTGGAAACGGGGTTGCGCTTCTGCGGCATGGTGGAGGACCCACCGCGGCCGGGCGCGAAGGGCTCGAACACCTCGCCCGTCTCGGTCGCGGTCAGCAGCACCACGTCGGTCGCGATCTTGGCGAGCGAGCCGGTAACGAGCGCGAGGAAAGCCATCGTCTCGGCGATGGTGTCGCGCGCCGTGTGCCAGGCGATGGCGGGCCGCGCGAGCCCCAGCTCGTCCATCAGCGCGTCGGCGACCTCCAGCCCGCGCCCGTGCAGCGAGGCGAGCGTGCCGGCCGCGCCGGCGAACTGGCCCGTGAGCACGCGCGGGCGGAGCTGGTCGAGCCGCTCCAGATGCCGCTCGACGGGCGCCAGCCACACCGCCGCCTTGTAGCCGAAGGTGACCGGCAGCGCGTGCTGGAGATGCGAGCGCCCGGCCATCGGCGTGTCCCGGTAGTCGCGGGCAAGGCGCGCCAGCCCGTCGCGGACGGCGAGCAGGTCCGCTTCCACGAGAGCCAGCGCGTCCCGGATTTGCAGCACGACGCCCGTGTCCTTGATGTCCTGCGTGGTCGTGCCCCAATGGACGTAGCGCCCCGCATCCCCCTCGCAAAGGGCGGCGAGGCGGTGGACCAGCGGCATGATGGCGTAGCCGACCCGGTCCACCTCCTCGCGCATGAGCTCCATGTCGATGAGGTCCGCATCCGCCCTGGCGGAAATCTCGGCCGCGGCCTCTTCCGGGATAATGCCGAGCCGACCCTGAACCCGCGCCAGCGCCGCCTCGACATCCAGCCACTTCTGCACCTGCCCGCGCTCGGAAAACACGGCCCGCATGGCGTCTGCGCCGAAGAGGTTCCCGTAGATTCCGCTGTCGATGATGGAGACTGGCATCGCCCCGCTCTTCCCCCGCTGCCGCCGGCGCGCGCAGCCTAATACCCGCGGTCGTTGACCGGAACCCGTGACGGATTCGACGCCCGCCGCCCGATCGCCCTCCTTCGACAGGCTCTTCCGTCATGCCCGGACTCGTTCCGGGCATCCATTTCCGCCGCCGCAATGGCCCCGATGGAGATGCCCGGAACAAGTCCGGGCATGACGATATGAGGACGGGCATGACGAGAGGAGGACCGGGGCGCCGGTCGGGGAGCGGGTGCGGCGGGCCCCTGCGGACGTGTCATGGAGTGTCATGTTTTGTCATGAGGCGCGCTCGGCCTCCCTCGCGATGTGTCATGTTTTGTCATGTTCCGCATGCGCATGGGGCATATTGCGTGGCCGGTTCGGGCATATGGCGGTTCGCTCTTTGACCGCCTCCCCCGCCTGCCCCCGGCCTTCGCAGGCGGGGTCCCCCGGCGGCGGCGCTGCGTTCATGTCCTGCGCACAGGCTTCGGCAAGGGCCGCGGCGGCGGGCGCGAGCCTTGCGGCCGGTTTCGCCGCCGGGGCGGGGCGGGGATCGGTTTCGTTCATGCGTGCCTCCTTCCAGGCAAAGGGCGGGACGGAGCGTCCCTGTTTTGCGCGCGTTTCGCGTGCGGGCGCGGGCGGGTGTCGGCGCCGGCGCGGTTCGCGCACCTGATTGCGCGCGCGAGACGCAGGGCGCACCTCGCCCGACCGTTCCCGCCGGGGTGTTTTTCGCGGCCCCCAGCCGGTCGCTTTCTGCAGAAACGCCGAAAGGCGGCCCCGGAAGCCGCCTCTCTCTACTTTCATCATACACCATACCGCCAAATGTCAAGCCCATATGGGAACAAAAAATGAAACTGCCGGAGATTTTTCATGGAATGCCGGCGACGGGAACCGGAGCGGAGCCGTTTCGGACTGCCCGGCATTCCGGGCCGGGCCGGCGGTCGGGGGCGTGCGCCGCGGAGTCGCCGGAACAGATGCGTGAATCCGGTAATGCCGGGCGGGAGGGGAGGCAAGCCTAACGCCCTCAA
>JAJEAZ010000218.1 GCA_022824105.1 Alphaproteobacteria bacterium | reverse complement strand
AGCATCCGTTCCCGCCAGTTGTCCCGGCTGGCCCCGCCTGCCGAACCCAGAGTGCCCAGCCAGAAGTCGAGAACCTCTTCCGGCGTCCTTGGCGAATCCGTGGCCGTCATGGCGTCCATGGTCGCGAATGCAGGCGGCGTTTGCAAGGCCCGGCATCAGCCCCTGCGAAGCGCGTCATGCGGAAGGATGCAGGCGGGCAACAAGGTCCTGGAACGCGTCGGCAGGTGCCGCCGTCGCCGATGGCGGGACGGTTCGCGGTCGCCGGCTGTCCCGGTGCCGGATCATGGCCGGCGAAGGCCGGGCGCCGCGACGCTCGTCGGCTGCGGGCGTTGCCGCATCTCTTCGGGGTTTCGGGGCGGGGTCGGTCCCCGGCGCCCTTCATCCCGCGCCGCCTGCAATGCATCTGCCGTCACCGTCCGGTGCCGGCCCGGGCACGTGACCGTCGACGCGGCCCCGAAGGGAATCCGGCGGCCCGCGCTTTCGGCCGTGGCCCTGCCCGGCCCGAACCCGTATGATCGCCCCGTAGGCAGCACGGACATCCCCATGGTCGCCACCGTCACCGCCCTGACCTCGGCCGCGGTCACGACCCGCTACTTCGAGCGGGACGGCTACTACGCGAAGTCCGACCCGGAGCACCGGAAGGCGAGCGGCTGGCACGGCCGGGGCGCGGCCGCGCTCGGCCTCGGGCGCCACGTCTCCCCGGCCCGCTTCGAGGCGATCCTGTCCGGCACGGTGCCGGGAACGGACGTCACGCTCGGCCGCATCCGGGACGGCAGGCGCGAGCACCGGCCCGGCGTCGACGTCACGATGCAGGCCCCGAAGTCGGTCTCGCTCGCGGCGCTGGTCTCGGGCGACGCGCGGATCGTCCGCGCGCACGACCGGGCCGTGGAGGCGACGCTCGGTTTCGTCGAGGAGAACCTTCTCGTGACGCGGCGGTGGGACAGGGCCGCCAAGCGCCATGTCCGCGTCAGGGTCCCGTCGATGGTGGCGGCCACGTTCCGCCACAAGGCCAACCGCAACCTTGAGCCGCACCTGCACACGCACGCGGTGATCGCCAACATGACGCAAAGGCCGGACGGAACCTGGGCCAGCCTCGACACGGGACCGCTGGGACCGGCGGAGAAGCTGGTCGGCGCGCATTACCGGAACGAGCTCGCGGCCCGGCTCCGAGAGCTCGGCTACGCGCTCAGGCCGACCATGGTCGGGCGGGTCCCCGGCTTCGAGATCGAGGGGATCGACCGCGCGCTTCTCGAGGAGCACTCGACGCGGCGGCAGGAGATCATGGACTGGGTCCGGAGCCATGGTCTCGCCGACACGGCGGCCAACCGGCAGCGGGCGGCGCTCGCCACAAGAAAGTCCAAGGACGAGCCGCATCACCGGGAGCTTGAGGCCGGATGGCGCGCCCGCGCGAAAGGGACGGCGCTCGACCGAAGGCCGCCGCGTCCGTCCGCCGGACGCCGGAGGGCTGCGGCGGAAGCCGAGGCCGCGCCCACGATGCTGGAGATCGTGACCCGCTCGGCGGAGCATCTCGCGGAACGCGCGTCGGTCTTCCGGGAGACGGATCTCTGCACGCAAGCGCTCGCCCATTCCCCGGGCCTTCACACGCATGCGGACTACGCGGCCGCGCTGGACGGGCTGAAGCGGGACGGCCATCTCGTCGACGCCGTGCGCGGCGGCCTCGGCCCCTGCCTGGTGACGGGCCGGGCGCTCCGGGCGGAACGCGAGATCACGGGCAGGATGCGCGCGGCGCGGGAAGCAGGGACTCCTCTCGCCGACACGGCCCGCGTGGAGGCGGCGCTGGCGAAGAGCGGGCTGACGGAAGGCCAGCGCGACGCGGTGCGCACCGTCCTGCTCGGCGAGACCCGGATCGCGGGCGTCCAGGGATACGCCGGGACCGGCAAGACGGCGATGCTGCGGACCGTCGGGGAGCTTGCCGGGGACCGGCGCATGATCGCGCTCGCCCCGAGCGCGGCCGCCGTCCGGGCGCTCCGGCGGGAATCCGGTCTCCCGGCGCGGACGCTGCAGGGGTTCCTGTCGCGGTACAGGGACGTCGCCGACGGCACGGCGAGCGACGAGGGAATTGCCCGGCTTCGCGGGACGTTCGCCGGATCGGTACTGGTCCTCGACGAGGCCTCGATGGCCGGGACCGTGCAGATGCGGTCGCTCATGCGGATCGCGGACCGGGTCGGCGCGGCGCGGCTCGCGCTCGTCGGTGACACGCGGCAGCTCCGTGCCGTCGAGGCCGGGCAGCCCTTCCGCCAGCTGCAGGAGGCGGGCATGCCGACGGCGGTGATGGACGACGTGCTCCGGCAGCGGACGCCCCGTCTCAGGGAGGCGGTGGCCCACGCCATCGGCGGACGGCCGGGCGAGGCGCTGGGCAGCCTCGGCGGCGACGTCCACGAGGTCGCGGCGGACGCGCTCGGACGGACGGCGGGACGCCTGTGGCTCGGCCTGGACGAGGCCGCCCGCGCCGGCACGGCTGTCCTCGCGCCGACGCACGAGACCCGGGCGGAGATCAACGCGACCGTCCGCGCGGGACTGGCCGAGGAAGGCGCCCTCAGTGGCCCGGAGATGGAGATCCGCCGGCTGGTCCCGCGCGGCATGACGCGGCCGCAGACCGGCGACATCCGCAACTGGAGCGAGGGCGACGCGGCGGTGTTCCATCACGACCTCTGGGGCGGCAAGGCGAAAGCGGGCGAGGTCTTCACCGTGAACGCGATCGAGGGCGAACGCGCGGAACTCGTCCACGAGGACGGACGGGTCCTGAAGGTCAACCCCGGCGGCAAGGGGCTCCGCTACCAGCTGGAGCTTCACGAGACGGCCACGATCCGGATCCGGGCCGGGGACGCGGTCCGCTGGACCCGCAACGACAGCCGCCGCGACCTGGTGAACGGCGAGAGGGCGCGCGTCGTCTCCGTCGGCCCGAAGGCCGTGCGGTTCCGTACCGCGGACGGGCGCAGCCTGAGGCTCTCGCGGGACGACCCGCAGCTCCGCCATCTCGACCACGCGTACAGCGCGACCGTCCACGGCGCGCAGGGCGTCACCGCCGACCGCGTGATCGCGGTGCTGGATTCGGGCCTGGGCCCGCTCGCCGACCAGGCGACGTTCTACGTTGAGGTGAGCCGGGCGCGCGACGAAGCCGTGATCCTGACCGACAACAGGGAGCAGCTTGCGGAGACGCTGGAGGAGCGCACGGGACTCAGGATGACGGCGCTGGAAGCCGTGGGCGAGAGGACGGCAGAAAGGCAGCCCGAAGCCGTGCCGAAGGCCGCGCCCGCGTCGCCGGAACCCGTGGCTGAAAATCCGGAGCCCGCACGAGCAATCGCCGTTCCGGAGAAGCCGCCGGTGCGGACGGTCGGGCGGTCCCTCGACGCGCGGCACGGGGACCGCGTCCGCGACCGGCAGGCCCGCGACATCGCCGGGGACCGCGCGGGCCATGTCCGCGACCGGGATCTCGCGGACCTGCGCGACGACTGGCGGGAGCATCGCGCACGGGCGGCGACCGAGGGCGTGTCCGTCGCCGTCCTGCCCGGGACGGGCGCGCTGCTGGAACGGACCGGGGGATTCGCGGCCGAACGTTCCGGGTCGCTGCCGGACCCGGTCGCCATGGGGGTGGCGGAGTGCGGACTCCGGATGCGCGACCTGGGCCTTCGGCTGGACCGTGCCGGAGACCGGGTCAGGGAGGCCGTCCGGGTCCGGGACGCCAGCGACCGAATCGAGAGGGAATGGCAGCGATGCCGGATCAAGGCGGGGCTTCAGAAAGAGCACGTCGCCTTCCTTCCGGAGACCGGGGCGCTCGTCGAGCGGACCCGAGAGTTCGCGCGGCAGCACCGGGGCGCGCTTGCCGAGGCGACTGCCGAGGCCGTTCGGGACTGCGAGGATCTGCGGCTTCGATGGGACCGGCTCCGGAGCGTGGCCGGGGAGCTCGGGAAGACCGCCGGAACCCCGGAGGCGCCCGGCGAGCCGGAACGGAAGGCCATGGCCGAGGCGGAAAGCCTCATGCGCGACGACCGCCTGTCCGGCAAGGCCGAGCGCGAGGGGATCCGGGTGCCGCTGGGGGCGGTCCTCGGCATCCTGAACGCGCGGCTTTCCGACGAGGAACGGATCCGCGGGCTCCGGAAGGATCGGCAGGCGCTGGAGGCGGAGGCCGAACGGAAGGGCTGCCATCCGTTCCACGCGCCGAGCAGCGCCGCCTTCGTGGAGAGGCTGGAGAAATGCGGGCTCGACCTGCCCCCGGACCTCGCGCAGATGGTCGAGGAAAGGCCCGCGCTGGAGGCGAGGGACCGCGAGATCCGGCAGGGCGTCCGGGAGGTCACGGACTTCGTCGCCAGGCGAAGGAGGATCATCGAGCGGGCCGCACGGTGGCGGCCGGACAGCCCGCTCAAGCGAACCGGGCTCGGCGGCTACGCGCGCTGGACCCGGGCGGCGCCGAAGACGGTCGAGCGGGGGGAGCGGCTCGCCAGGGACCCGCTGCTCTCCCCGGAGGACGGGAAGGCGCTGGAGGCCGCGCTGGCGCGCATCAGGGCCGCGCCCGACTCGGACGGCCTCGACGCGCAGCGTCTCCGGACATGGGAGGGGATCTGCGACAAGGCGGACGCGCAGGGATGCCACCGCTATTTCGTCGACGGCTATTACGGCTTCGTCAGGGAACTGAAATGGAGTCCGTGCGACAGTCGGGAAAACACCAGGTTCGGCGTGCGGGAACGGACGGTGCTCCACAAGATGATGGGCGAGGAGGCATGGCTGAAGAGCAAGGACGAGAAACTCGCCAGGATCATCAAGGAGAGGGAGGACGGCGGCGAGCGGTTCGTGTCGGAGGTGCACCCCTACGCCTGGTGGCAGAGCGAGGCCGAGCGCCATGTCAAGGAGGCCGGGTGGATGCTTGACGACCCGGAGACCTACGACCGGCATTTCGAGAGGATGCCCGGGCTGGAGAAACGGCTGCGCGAAGCGGTCGCGACGGTCGAGGAAGCGATCAGGCGAGACGCGCCCGAACGGAAGGCGGTCGAGGCCGCCCATGCGGAGAGGATGGAGCGCGAAAGGGAGGCGGAGCGCGAGAGGGAGGCGACCAGGAGCCGGGACAGGGGGCGCTACATGGGCGCCGAGATCGATTACGGGCGGTAGGCGACGTGTCGCCCGCCGGCCACGCCGAGACCGTCGTCCGTACCGCAGGCGTCATTCGGATCCCATGCCCGGATTCCGGTTGACCGCGGGTTCGTTCCGGGGTCGGGCCGGACGCACGCGACGGGATCGAGCGAACCACGCCCTAGATCTTTCCGGCACGGAACGGAGGCGGGCCGCTCTGCGGGAGATGGCTGATTGCCGTCCGGCACGGGTTCCGCGAGGAGGCGGGCGTCGGCGCGGCGCTGGCAGAGGACCGGGCGATGGCGAATCGGAAGCGGGTCCGGCTCACGGACGCAGGCGCTTCGCGCGGATCGCCATCCCGCCGCCCAATGGCATTGAATTAGGCCCGATCAGATTTTCCTGATTTTCGCGCCTTTTCAAAGTCCATGTTTTTTGGACGTTTCCGCGCTCGCGCGGGGATTTTTCGTTCGGGCTTGACTCATGGAGCGGATCGGTTCATC
>JAJEAZ010000134.1 GCA_022824105.1 Alphaproteobacteria bacterium | reverse complement strand
GCGATCGTTACGATGAGAGATCCCGGAGAGGGCCATGCTGACTCCCGGACAGGAGCGGCGGTCGATTTGCGTCCCGAAGGCCCAGGTCCCCCCGGGCGCATGCGCGGGCCGAAGGCCCACGCGCGAGCCCGCGTCTCGGTGTCCGGTTGCCGGCGCAGGCTGGCGGGGATCCTGGCCCAGGCCGGCCCCCCGGCACGAGCCGCCGCCGAAGGCGGCAAGGATGCCGGGGCGGCCGCATCACCGCCAGGGAAGCGTGTCGACCATGCGCTGCGCGGTCTCGCGGACGAGATTGCGGTCGCGCACGCGGCGGGGACCGCGCGTATCCTCAAATAAATGTATCGTGTAGATGCGCTTGTCAGGCCTGAGAATGTCGTCGTCCGCGTAGACGTCTCCGACGCACTTTCCGCCGACTGTGATTTGAGCCTCGTCTTCGCTTGTGCGGACGAAGCGGATGATGGAATCGGGACAGCTCATCGCGTCCTCCTGCTGCAGATTTGGGAATGCGGGCCGCCGGACGGCGACGGCCCGCGCGGGTCCGGCGTCACGCGTCGGCATCAATCCCGTCGAAGATGTCGGGGCCGTCGAAGAGCAGCAGCCCGCGCTCCTCAAGCTCGATGCGCGCCTCGATGACGCGGTCGCGCAGCGGCCCGGCCATCGCGGCGAGCGTGTCGGCGTCCGCGCGGCCCGTGTCCTGGTCGATGACTGGTGCCATGGTTCTCTCTCCTCTCTCTGGCGGTTCGCCCGCCATGCCGCTCCCCTCGACCTCCGGTGGACAGGATGGCGGCGGGACGGGCGGCCTCTGAACAGTGAGCAAGAAAAAAAGGCCGACGCGCGAGGCGCCGGCCCAGTGGGGAGGAAGCGATGCCGGTCCTGATTCAGAACGGCATGGGATCCGCGTGTTCGTCGGCCGGGGAAGCGTCGGCGGCCATGTCCGTGCCGGCCTGCGCGACCGCGCCGTTCCCGGCAGGCTTGTCCAAAAACTGCACACGTCCGCCCGGGACGAGCAGGATCTCGGTCGAGAACCGGTCGGAGTTCTCGCCGTCCTTCTTCCAGCGGCGGGTCTGCAGCTTGCCCGCGACGTAGACCAGACGGCCCTTGGTCGCATGCTTCTGCAACATGTCGATCAAGCCGTCCTGGAACGTCACGATCCGGTGCCATTCGGTCCGGTCGATGCGCTCGCCGGTTCCGCTGGCGCGGTCGATGTAGCTCTCGTCGGTGGCGATGCTCAGGTTGGCGACGCGGCCACCCGATGCGAGCTGGTTGACGGTGACGTCGGCGCCGAGGCGGCCGATCAGTTCGGCGCGGTTGAGTCCGAAAGCCATGGTGAGTCTCCTTCATGGGTCTGATTGATGACGATGGTTTGCGAACGGTCGGGACCGGGACGCTCTCCCGACCCCCTTCCGTTCACCCTCTCCAAGCCCTCCTCCCCCTCCGCCCCGCCAGGGACGGCGACCAGGCCGGGTGCCCTGGGACCGCTGGGTCCGTCATCGGCTGATCGGGCCGCGACGGCATCGTCGGGCAGAAGTCCGCGATGCGGCGTCGGGAAGCGTCGGTGACGGATCCGGAGAGCGGATCGCCGTCCTTCGAGGCCGCCGAAGGCGGGATCGGCGGGCATGGGGTCAGCCCCGGTGCCGCGGACGAAACCGGGCACGGACACGTCCACCGGACGGTGTCCGACCGTCGCGGGCGCGCGCCCGGACCAGCGATCCTTTTCCGCTTCCGCACGGCCGGCAGCGGCGACGGCGCCCGGACGGCAGGGCCGCGCGCCCGTATCCGCCTACTCCCAGGGATGGGCCGTAAGCAGCGCCATCGGGCTGACGTCCGAGAGGATCTCCACCTCGTCGCGCGAGAGCCTCTCGAAGGCGAGGCAGAGCGCGACGTCGGCCTCGCTGTCGAACGGCCCGTGCTCCCGGCCGGTGGCCAGCTCGACCACGGTCCATGTCGGGTCCCAGACCGGGATGCCGCGATACGCGCCCGAGCCTTCGGCATGCCGGCGAGCGCAGGTCTCGCAGCGCGCCGCCCCCGCCGAGGGCGCCTCGCAAATGACACAGCGATGGCGGGCCCGCCGGTCGGCATAGCGCCGGCGCCGGGCGGCGTACTCCGCCTCGCGGTCGCGGCGCTCGGCCCTGGCGACGGAGCACGGGGCGCACATGGCCGCGCCGTCGAAGGTGGGCGCCTGGCAGCTCACGCATTGCCCGGCAGCCCGGCGGGAATGGTAGCGTGCCCGGGCGGCATCGCGGCAGGATTGGCACTCGGCGGCCCCGTTCGCCGGCATTCCGCATCTCGTGCATGCGCCGAGGGCGCGCCGTTCCATGTATCGCCGGCGATCCGAGGCCCGCTTCGCCTCCTTGTCGCGACGTCGACGCCTGTTCCTCTCGGCAGCGCAGGATTCGCAGTACGCCTTGCCGCCGGGGGCGGGCGTTGCGCACTTTACGCAGAGGCCGGCCTCGCGCCGCTGACGATGGCGGGCCTTCTTGGCCGCGCGCCGGTCCTCCCGGCAAGGCTCGCACATCGACCGGCCCTCCGCCGGCGGAGCGTGTCCGCAACGAATGCAGAGGCCGGCGGCGCGACGGGTTTCCGTTCGCCG
>JAJEAZ010000148.1 GCA_022824105.1 Alphaproteobacteria bacterium | reverse complement strand
GGTCACGGTCGAGACCACGAACAGGATCTGGAACAGCGAGGTGCCCGCCACCATGGAGGTCGGCATGCCGAGCAGGTAGATCATCGCCGGCACCATGATGAAGCCGCCGCCCACGCCCATGATGGCGGCCAGCAGCCCGACCAGCAGCCCGATCAGGAACGGCATCACGGCGCTGATATAGAGCCGCGACTTCTGGAAGCGCATCTTCAGCGGCAGGCCGTGGATCCAGGTATGGCGGTGCAGCTTGCCGCGCCGCGCCACGCCCTTCCGCCGGCGCAGGAGCGCGCGCAGGCTTTCCGCCATCATAAGCGCGCCGACGATGCCGAGGAACACGACGTAGCAGAGCGAAATCGCCAGGTCGATCTGGCCGAGGCCGCGCAGCAGCTTGAACAGCCACACGCCGAGCGCCGAGCCCAGCACGCCGCCCGACAGCAGCACCAGGCCCATCTTGAAATCGACCGCGCCGCGCCGCCAATGGGCCAGCACGCCGGAAACGGAGGTGGCGACGAGCTGATTCGCCTCGCTGGCCACGGCGACCGGCGGCGGAATGCCGATGAAGATCAGGAGCGGCGTCATCAGGAAGCCGCCGCCGACCCCGAACAGGCCGGACAACACGCCGACGCCGGCACCCATCCCCAGCAGCAGAAAGACGTCGACCGAAAGCTCGGCAACCGGCAGATAGATCTGCATGGCCGCCCCTCTTAGGCCCGCCTTCGCCCATGCGCAAGGACAGGCGGGCCGGGCTTACGGAATCGCCGCGCCGAGGTGCCGGCAGACGACATGCGCGTAGCTCTGCGCCGGTCCGCCCCCGGGGTCGATGAAGTCCGAGATGTCCAGGCTTCCGCCGTCGATTCGGTCGAGAAGGTCTTCCCGGTCCTTCTTCAGTTCGCGATGGTTCAGGTTCAGGAGCGCGATCATCGCTTCAGCCGCCTCGTCGCCGCTCGGTTGAGGCACGATTTCCCCGCTCAGCAGGAACCGGAACCTGTCGGTGCAGGCCGGGTAGTCCGGCTCGACATGGCGGTTCTCGTCGAAGCCGTCGCCCTTCGCCGTCCCGCAGGTTTCCGCCGGATTGCCCTCGCGCGTTTCCTGGCCGCAACTCAGGAACAGGTTGGCAAAGTCGGTCGAGAGTCCGGGATAGCGGGCCTGCGGCCGGAAATGCTCGATGTGATACGACTTTCCCGGCTGGCGCATGTCCAGCCTGCGACCGCAATAGACGCAAAGCCCGCGTTGCGCCTCATGGAGCGCTTCGACGACGGCCTGCCTTACGTCGCCCGGAAACGGATAGGACGGCGACCAGTCGGCGCTCGCCATTGCCAGCCACTCCGCCAGCGCCCGGGGCACTGCCTTCGCATGGCTGCCCCTCATGCAGCGCCGCGCAGCTTCTTCAGCCGTTTGCGTAGTACCAGCAGCGTCGCCGCGTCGTCTTCGATCTGCTCTTCGAGCGCCGCCAGTCTCGCCGCCGCAGTTTCGGCGTCGCCTTCATCGATAGCGGCATTGAACTCGCCGATCAGCGCATCGACCGGCGGAAAGCGTTCGGAAGAGCCAAGCACGCCCTCAAGGAGATAATTGCTGGTGCGCCCGCGCGTGCTGAGCGGCGCCGTGACCTTCGAGGAGCCGTCGCTCGAATCCACTTCGACGATGCGAACCTGTCTGCTCTCGACTCCGGAAAGCACCTGCGGCGAATGCGTGGTCACGATGAATTGGCAGGATGCGAAGACTTCGGAGAGCATCGGAACGATCTCGCTCTGCCAGGCGGGATGCAGATTGAGTTCGATCTCATCGATCAACACGATAGCCTCAATTTCATGCAGTGGCTTGCCCGGTTGAAACACCTGAATTCGGCGTGCTAGATCGGCAAGCAGTACAATGAAGGAACGCTCGCCACTCGATAGAGAGCCGATATGTACCGGCGTATTATCGTTCTTGATAAAGTACAGGCCGGGCGGTAGCGCTATAGAATCAAACGCTATACCCGAAAAACTGTCGATCCTCGCAATCAGCTCGCGGATCGCATCCAGTTGCGGATCGCGATAGCTCCGAGATCCGTCTCGCACCCTGCGCGCTTCTTGCGCATCTCTTTGGTCCCACCAAGCCTCCAAATCCTCGATTGCCTGCAAATCTATATCCAAGGATCGGTCTTGAACGATTACCGGGTCATGCAGTTCATCAAAATCATTTTTTGAACGCCAACGATTTTGGCTTTTGAAGCCACGTTCTTGACGAAAATAGAGGAAACGAGGTTGAAATTCCTCCGCGTTTATCAAGTCCATTAGCGCAGCAGAATATTGAAAATTAAGGGATTGTTTTTCCTTGTTGTATTCGATACCAATGACATCGCTACGAGTTGAGCATGATGCCCCTTCTATAAGGTAAAAGTTCAATGCTAATGCATAGCCTTCGGATTGCTTCCGAACATCTAAATCGGAATGACGGACAACTGCGTCCCCTTGACGCTGGCCGCTGATATGCAGGCGCGAAAACTGCATCATTATGCAAAGCGCATCGAGAATCGAGGTCTTGCCGGCGCCGTTGCGGCCGACGATGACCGTCATGTCCGGCTCGAAACCGATTTCGAGGTCGCGCGTGGCGCGAAAATCCTTCATGTGCAGGCTTGTGAACCGCATCCCTCGCGCCTCCCTGCCGCTACCTTCCTATACGGGTCGCGCCGCTTTTCCAAGCAGGGCGACCCGGACCGGCGCGCTCAGTAGGGCCGCCCGCCCGCGACCTGGGTGCGGTGCATCAGGCGGCGGGTCGCCGGATCGAAGGGGTCGCGGCGGTGCATGACGGCGCGGTTGTCCCAGAGCACGATATCGCCGGCGCGCCAGCGGTGCTCCCAGACATGGCCTGCATCGGCCGCATGGGTCCAGAGGCGGTCGAGCAGGCGTTCGCTTTCCTCCACGTCGAAGCCGACCAGCCAGGCATTGCGGCGCCGTCCGAGGAACAGCGCCTTGCGCCCGGTGTCCGGATGGGTCCGCAGCACGGGATGCCGCGCGCCCGGCGTCTGGCGCACATCGGTGACTTCGGGAACGCCCCGGCGCTGCGCCCCGGTCGAGGTCAGCGACTCGTCGTGGACGCACCACGCTTCCTTCACGGCATTCGCCGTCTCGCTGTCGAGCGTGTCCAGGGCGCGGTGCATGTTGGTGAAGGCGGTGTTGCCTCCGGCCGGCGGCACCTCGATGGCGTAGAGGCAGGAACCGGCCGGCGGCTCCCCGATGAACGACATGTCGGTGTGCCAGTCCGCCTCGCCGGCGCCGAGCGCGCCGATGGGCCGTCCGTCCACCTCGATGTTGGAGATGATGGTCACTTCCTTCGGCACGTCCCGGAAGGAGCCGAAATCTGCCGTGACCTCGCTGTTCGGCGCGTCCTGCAACGGCCCGAACACTTCGGTGAAAGCGATCAGCTGCTCGTCCGTCAGGCCCGTCTGGCCGCGAAAGAGCAGCACCAGGTGCTGCTTCCAGGCCTCGCGGAGCGCCTCGGCGGTTTCATGCGATATCGACTTGCAGACATCGACGCCGCGTATCTCCGCGCCGAGCGCAAAGCCTGTCGGGACGACTTCTATCGGGATCGTGTCTGCGCCGGAGACCGTCACCGCATCAGCTCCTTCATGTAGGTCGGCAGCGCGAAGGCGCCGAGATGGATTTCCGGATTGTAGTAGCGCGTATCCAGCTCCGCTGCAGCATAGCGCTCCTCTATGATGGCGAGCGGCCGGCGGCGGTGCTCCGGGTCGTCGCTCGCCCAGCCGAGCGCCATGAAGCCCCAGATATAGGTCGGCACCGCAACGGCATAAGCAGCGGGGTCGGCGAACAGGGCGTTGAAATGGCGCCAGGAGGCGGTCAGTTCCTCGCCCTGCACGAAGGCCACGCCGTTCTGCGTCACCAGGATGCCGCCCGGCTTCAGGCAGCGCTTGCAGCCGGCGTAGAACTCGCGCTGGAACAGGACCTCGCCGGGGCCGATCGGGTCTGTCGAATCGATCAGCACGACATCGTAGCGCGCGTCCGTCTCGGCGACATGGCGCGCGCCGTCGGCGATGACGAGCTCCGCGCGCGGATCGTCGAACGCGCCCTTGCAGATCGAGGGCAGGTAGCGCCGGGCGAGGTCCACCACGCCCCGGTCGATCTCCACCATCGTGGCCCGCTGGACCGGATGCTTCAGCACCTCTTCCAGGAGGCCGCCATCGCCGCCGCCGACGATCAGTACGTCGCGAACCGCGCCGTGCGCCAGGATCGGCACATGCGCCATCATCTCGTGATAGATGAACTCGTCGCCCTCGGTCACCTGCACCACGCCGTCGAGCGTCATCACACGCCCGAAGGTCGGGTTCTCGAAGATGACGATCTTCTGCAGCTCCGTGTCGGAACTGTAGAGTATCTGCGTGATTTCGAGCTTCTGGGTTGCGTGGGCGTGGATGGCTTCCTCGAACCAGCCGCCCCCGGTCACGGGATCATGCCCCGCTTGTGTTCCGTCAGGGTTATCTGCTCCGGCTCGAAGGCCCGCTTCAGCACCTCGATGCCGGCATAGGGGTCGCACTCGCCGCACATGAACAGGTCGAGCGCCGCGAACCCGCGTTCCGGCCAGGTGTGGATCGAGATATGCGATTCCGCCAGCAGCAGCACGCCGGAGACGCCGTTCGGCTGGAAGCGGTGCAGGTCGCCGCCCAGCACCGTCGCGCCCGAGGCTTCGGCGCAGGCGCGCAAGGCGCGCTCGATCGCGGCCGGCTCGTCGAGGTCGCGCGCGCCCCACAAGTCCACCAGCAGGTGCGTGCCGGCATAGCGCAGGCCGTCCCGCTCGACATAGTAGTCCTTGACCGCGGGCTGTTCGCGGGGAAACAGGCGGGCGGTCACCGCCTCGTCCGGAATGGCGGCAGACGTCTGGGCCAAAGGCGTCCTCCCGAAGCTTGAGATGGATTGCGGCGCGGGGCGCGGCAAGGCGCGACAAAATACGCCGGTTGCCCGGCTGCGCAAGGGAATTCAGGCGCCCTCCGGCGCGGGGTCTCCTCCGAACGCAATCCACAGGCCCGCGCCCCCCGTGACGGCGGCCATCAGCACGAAAGCGGCGCTGTACCCGAAGGCCGCCGCCGTGGCGCCGAACAGCGCCGGGCCGAAGGCCGAGCCCGAGAGCGTGAAGAACATCGCGCCGCCGGTCGCCGCGCCGACATCGCCGCCGGGCGCGAGCCGGGCGACCTCCGCCAGATAGACCCCGTTCCAGCCGACGGCCGTTGCTCCGAAGGCCGCTGAGAGCGCGGCCATGGCGAGCCAGGGCCAGCCGGGGCCGAGTGTCGTTGCGACCAGAGCCGTCGCGGCCATGGCGAGGCCGAGGACGGTAAGCGCAGCGCGGCTTGAGGTCGCATCGGCAGCCCACCCCCAACCCACACGGGCCGCGATGCCTGCAACGAAGCCGACCGAGAACAGCGACCCCGCTTCGGCAAGATCGAAACCGGTGCGCCGCATGACGAAGACGACGAAGAACGCGGTGAAGCAGAACTGGCCCATCGAAAAGACCGCCGAGGCGAGCACGGTGCGGCGCAGGGCGGGCGGTTTCCAGGTCTGCCGGATCGCGGCGAGCGGCCCTGCGGCCCGTGGAGGCGCCGAGGGGTCGCGGTCGCTGTCGAGGCCGGCGCGCCAGGGCTGGACGGCGACCATTGCCGCAACGCAAAGGAGTGCGATCGCCGGTCCCGCGGCCTGCCAGCTCCAGGCGTCCACGACCGCCGGCACCAGCAGGCCGGCGGTCGCGGCGCCGACGGGCACGCTCGTCTGCTTGACGGAGAAGACACGGCCGCGCAGATGCGCCGGCGAGAGGCGCGCAAGCAGGTGGGAGCCGGCGGGGTTGGCCGGCCCGTAGGCCATGCCGATCAGGAAGCCGGCCAGCCCGAGGGCGGCGACGTCCGCCACGCCCGTCAGCAGCGCCCCGACCGCGGCGAGCGCCATCGTCGCCTGGCAGACGCGGAGCGCGCCGAACCGGCGTATCAGCCCGCCGGAATAGAGGGTGGAGGCCATGCCGCCCAGCCACATCGCCATCGTGTAATAGCCGACGAGCGCCGGGTTGAAGCCGAGCGCGTTCGCGCTTTCCTGCACCGTGATCGGCACGATGAGCGAGGCGATGACGATGATTGCCTGCATCGCGAGCGTCGCGACGAGGGCGGGCAGGACGGCAGCCATGAGCGCGCCGGATAGCCGCAACAGGCCGCCGGGGCAACCGCTTGCGCCGGGCCGCCGGCCTTGACTATCAGGCTGCCGATCCTGTCAGGGAGGCGGCAATGGCGGTTTGGCGCGAGCGGTTGAACGATCTGGTGTGCTCGCCGAAGACGGAACGGCTGGTCACGGTGCTGATCGTCGTCAATGCGGTAACGCTCGGCCTCGAGACCTCGGCGACGATAAACGAGGCCCTCTCGCCGTGGCTCGGCTGGCTCGACAAGGCCATCGTGGCGGTGTTCGTCGTCGAGATTGCGGCCCGCCTGGTGGCCCAGGGACCGGCCTTCTTCAGGCGCGGCTGGAACCTGTTCGATTTCGCGGTCATCGCCGTCACGCTCCTTCCGGCGACCGGCAATCTTTCGGTGCTGCGCGCGCTGCGCATCCTGCGGGTTCTCAGGCTGGTATCGGTCGTGCCGCAGATGCGCAAGGTGGTGGAGGCGCTGCTGCACGCGATCCCGGGCCTCGGCTCGATCTCCAGCCTGCTGCTGCTGGTCTTCTATGTCGGCGCCGTGATGGCGACGCGCATGTTCGGCGAGGCGTTTCCGGAATGGTTCGGCAGCGTCGGCGCGTCCATGTATTCGCTCTTCCAGATCATGACCCTGGAGAGCTGGTCGATGGGCATTGTGCGCCCGGTGATGAAGACCTTCGACTGGGCCTGGGCCTTCTTCGTGCCCTTCATCCTGCTGACCAGCTTCGCGGTGCTGAACCTGTTCATCGCCGTCATCGTCGACGCCATGCAGACCCTGCATACGGCAGACAGGGAAGAGACTGAAGCAGTGCTCCGGCAGGTGACGGAAGCCGAAGCCTCGTTCCTCGCAACCGAGCTGGAGGGCCTCCGCAGCGAAATCCGCGCGCTCAAGGAGGAAATCGGGCGGGCGGGAAGCGATGACGACCGGTAATCGGGACAAACGCCATCGTATCGGGCCTCGACAATTGTCGGCCAATGAACGACATAGCGCCGCACTGCGGAAATGGGCCAATGCCGGGGAGGTTCGGGAATATGAGCAGAACGCGCGTCAGGATTGACCCGGACGATCCGCAGACGCTTCCTCCGGGACAGGTCGATTACCGGGTGCTGGACGGGACGACCGAAGAGGATATCGCGCGGCAGGCCCGCGAGGACGATGCCGAGGCGATGCAGGACATGGCGCGCTTCGCCCGCCGGGTGCGCCGGCGTCTCGGGCTGACGCAAGTGGAGTTCGCGCGCCGCATAGACGTGCCGCAGGAAACGATCCGCAACTGGGAGCAGGGCAAGCGTGGTCCCACGGGCGCCGCAAGGGCCCTGCTGAGAATCCTCGACAAGGCGCCCGAAGCGGCTTTGCGCGCGCTTACCTGATTTACAGACAGACTCATACCAGTGGTCGCGATTCAGGACTCATGTCGAGGGCGTTCGGCTTGCCTCCCCTCGCGCCCGGCATTACCGGATTCACGCATCTGTCTTCGGCGGCTTCGCGGCGCACGCCCCCGACCGCCGCCCCGGCCCGGAATGCCGGGCAGTCCGAAACGGCTCCGCTCCGGTTCCCGTCGCCGGCATTCCATGAAAAATCTCCGGTGTTTTCATTTTTTGTTCCCATATGGGCTTGACATTTGGCGGTATGGTGTAGAATGAAAGTAGAGAGAGGCGGCTTCCGGGGCCGCCTTTCGGCGTTTCTGCAGAAAGCGACCGGCTGGGGGCCGAAAAAGCCCCCGGCGTGAGTAAGCGCGAGAGGTGCGTGCGCCGTCTCGCGCGCGCAATCAGGCGCGCGAACCGCGCCGGCGCCGACACCCGCCCGCGCCCGCACGCGAAACGCGCGCAAAACAGGGACACCCCTGTCCCGCCCTTGGCCTGGAAGGAGGCACGCATGACCGCAACCGATCCCCGCCCCGGCGGCGAAACCGGCCGCAAGGCTCGCGCCCGCCGCCGCGGCCCCTGCCGAAACCTGTGCGCAGGACATGAACGCAGCGCCGCCGCCGGAGGACCCCGCCTGCGAAGGCCGGGGACAGGCGGGGGAGGCGGCCAAAGAGCGAACCGCCATATGCCCGAACCGGCTGCGGAATATGCCCCATGCGCATGCGGAACATGACATTTCATGACACATCGCGAGGGAGGCCGAGCGCGCCTCATGACAAAACATGACACTCCATGACACGTCCGCAGGGGGCCGCCGCGCACGCTCCCCGACCGTCGCCCCGGCCCTCCTCTCATCATGCCCGTCCTCATATCGTCATGCCCGGAACAAGTCCGGGCATGACGGAAGAGCCTGTCGAAGGAGGGCGATCGGGCGGCGGGCGTCGAATCCGTCGTGGGTTCCGGTCAACGACCGCGGGTATCACTCCCCTTCCAGCGCGATGCGGTGGCTGTCGAGCAGGCCGGGCGCGCGGGCGGGATCGCTGCGGCCCCAGCCGCATTCGGTGGCGATGCCGAAGGAGGCGACCGCCTGCGCCGCAGCGGCGATGCGGCGGCGGTCGCCTGCGCGGTCGTCATGGTGGATGAGGCCGAGATAAAGCTCGCAGCCCTCCGGCAGGCTGAGGGCGGACAGCGGCGCGTAATAGGCCGAGTCGTTCCGGTGTTTCGGCGCGGGGACATGGACGAACTGGAGGGAACGCTCGAGCCCGGCGAGGATGCCATGGGTGATCTCCACCGTGTTGGCGAGGTCGGTCGGCATCACCACATGCTCGTCGTTCGGCGTGCCGTAGCAGAGGTGGTAGCCGAGCTCGACGGGTTCCGGCACGGCGTTGCCGAGGCGCGCCAGCATGCCGGTGATGTCCTGCTTGTAGCTCGCCG
>JAJEAZ010000716.1 GCA_022824105.1 Alphaproteobacteria bacterium | reverse complement strand
CAGATTTCGCCTTCTTCGCCCGGCGCGAGCGCGCGGCCCGCCTCGTCGCGCACCGTCACCTCGACATGGGCGAGCGCGCGGCCGACCGAGCCGATCTTCTCCAGTTCGCGCCCCGCCTCCATCAGCGTGTCGCCGCCCACGCTCTCGGTCAGGCCATAGGCGTCGATATAGCGCGCGGTCGGGAAGGCGGCGGCAAATTCCCGGATGCGCGTTTCCGGCGTGCGCTCGCCGCCGCCGATCACCCATGCGAGCGCGCTCGTGTCGAAGCGGCCGAGGTCCGGCTCCGCCAGCACGCCGTTGGTGACCGTGGGCGCAAGCCAGGCGCCGGTGACGCGCTCGGCCTCCAGCGCCTCCAGGATCGCGCGCGGCCGGGCCTCCCGGAGCAGCACGATGCAGCCGCCCCGCCGCCAGACGTCGATCCCCGGCAGGTCGAAGCCGCCGACATGGTAGAGCGGGCCCACGACCAGCAGCCGGTCGTCCGGCATGGCGCCGAGCGCCGCCGTCTGGTCCATGCACTTCCAGTAGAAGTTCGCGTAGCTGTGCGTCACGCCCTTCGGCCGGTCGGTGGTGCCGGAGGTGTACATCAGCCGGAAGACGTCGTCGGGCGCCGCTTCGGCCGCGGGCGGGGAGTCGGCCCCGGCGCTCAGCCGCCGGCTGTCGCGCGCCGTCTCCGCGTCGAGCGGCGTGAGTGGAATGCCGGCCGCCTCCGCGGCCTCGGCGGCGGCGTCGAGATCGGCGTCCGCGAACAGGTGGCGCGCGCCCGCATGGTCGAGGATCCAGGCGATTTCGTCAGCCGCGAGGCGGTAGTTGAGCGGCAGGAAGACGGCGCCGACATGGCTGGCGGCGAAGGCGAGGTCGTAGAAGGCGGGGCTGTTCTTCAGGCAGGCCGCGACGACATCGCCGGGGCCGAGGCCGAGCGCCGTGAGCCTGCCCGCCATCGCCGCCATGTTGCGCCAGAGCGCGCCATAGCCGAGCCGCAGGTCCCCATAGACGAGCGCGTCACGCTCCGGCGTGCGCCGGGCGTGGAAGTCGATGAAGCTCGTGAGCGCAATCATGTCCCGGCCGAGCTTCGCCGCCCCGCCGGGCCGATGCAAGCTCGCCAGGCGACGCAAAAGAACGGCCGGCATGGACGGGGGGAGTCCATGCCGGCCGCAAGGCACAGGGAGGAATATAGGGACATGAAGGCGCCGGGGCTGCGGAGGCCCCGCCGCCGGATGCCACCATCGCCTCCAATTGGGGCGCGAATAGGGCGGAAACAGGGCGCGGGTGCGGCGTCAGGCGTAATAGTGGATTTCGAGCAGCATGCAGCCGCCGTCGGAGCGGAACGGCCCGTGATACGCGCCCGGCGGGCGGCAGGCATAGGTGTTGGGCGCGAAGGCCTCGGCCTCCGCCCCCGCGCCGACGACAAGGTCGCCCGAGAGCAGGTAAACCTCCTCCCAGTAGTCGTGCACGAACGGCTCGGTGGTGAAGGCGCCCGGCGCGAAACGCAGCAGGCGCGAGCGGTTGCCCCGGCCCGCCGCCTCGTCCAGCCCGCCGGCCAGTATCTTCTGCTCGATACCGGCCGGATAGCCCTCCGGCACCTCCCAGCCCGTGTCGAGATCGACGCTGTGGAACTCCAGATGCCCCTTGTCGAACATCGTCCCGGCCCTCCCTGCCGCTGTCGCTCGCGCGGCGCCCACTCTGCCACACCGGGCCCGCCGGCGGAATGCACGGACAGGGGCAGAGGACTTGCCGGATTCACGCATCTGTTTCCGGCGGCTTCGCAACGCACGGCCCATCGTCGCCCCGGTCCCCGCCTGCCGGCATCTCATGAAAAATATCCGGCACTTTCATTTTTTGTTCCCGGACGGGCTTGACATTTGGCGGTATGGTGTAGAATGAAAGTAGAGAGAGGCGGCTCCCGGGGCCGCCTTTCGGCGTTTCTGCAGAAAGCGACCGGCTGGGGGCCGAAAAAGCCCCCGGCGGGAACGGACGGGCGAGGTGCGCCCTGCGTCTCGCGCGCGCAATCAGGCGCGCGAACCGCGCCGGCGCCGACACCCGCCCGCGCCCGCCCGCGATACGCGCGAAACAGGGACACCCCTGTCCCGCCCTCTGCCCCGAAGGAGGCACGCATGACTGTGAACGACCCTCGCCCCCAACTGCCGGCGAAACCGGCTGCAAGGCTCGCGCCGACAGCCCGGCGGAAACGGCCCCGCATGACAAAACATGACATTTCCGGCGGCGCACATGACAGAACATGACATTCCATGACACTTCGCGGGGGGTCTCTCGATATGCGGCTGGCGCCGCTACGCGGGATGACGGACTTGTCGGCCCCGCCGCTATCCCGGCCCCGGCGGGGTGCGCCGCAGGCGGGTCGACGGGCATATCCTACGCAAACCGGGACGAGATGTGCGCCTGCGGCAGGGCTGAGGGCCGGTGCGGCCTGCTTGCCGGGGAATCGGTCCGGGCGCTAGTCTCCGGAGCGCCAAGGAGCCATGCCGCCGATGACCGCCCCAACGACCGCCGAGCCAGCCGTCACCACCACCGCCAGCGCCGCCCCGGTGCTGGAGCAACACCGCTTTCCCGAGGACCGGCTCGCCGGCTTCATGGCGAGCGAAGTGCCCGGCTTCGCGCCGCCGCTCCGGGTCTCGCAGTTCCGGGGCGGCATGTCGAACCCGACCTTCCTGCTGGAGGACGGCGGGGGCCGGCGCTATGTCATGCGCAAGAAGCCGCCCGGCAAGCTGCTGCCCTCGGCCCATGCGGTGGACCGCGAGTTCCGGGTGATCTCGGCGCTTGCGGAGACGGACGTGCCGGTGGCGCGCGCGCTCGCGCTCTGCGAGGACGAGGCGGTGATCGGCCGCGCCTTCTACATCATGGAGCATGTCGAGGGCCGGGCGGCGCGCAACCTCATGCTGCCGGACATGGCCCCGGCGGAGCGCGCCGCCGCCTATGAGGCCATGAACGCCGCGCTCGCCGCGCTCCACAATGTCGATTTCCGCGCCGTCGGGCTGGAGGGCTACGGGCGCGAGGGCGGCTACATGGCCCGGCAGGTGCGCCGCTGGGGCGGCCAGTACGAGATGAGCAAGACCGACGAGATCCCGGAGATGGACAATCTCGCCGCCTGGCTCGGCGAGAACATGCCGGCCGACGACGAAACCACGATCGTGCATGGCGACTACCGGCTGGAGAACATGATCCTCCACCCGGCGGAGCCGCGCGTGCTGGCGGTGGTGGACTGGGAACTCGGCACGCTCGGCAACCCGCTCTCGGACCTCGCCTACAACTGCCTGCCCTACCATTCGGGCGACGATGTGCGCGGCTTCCTCGGCGGTATGGACCATGCCGCAACCGGCATCCCGTCCGAGGAGGACTATGTCGCCGCCTATTGCGCGCGCACCGGGCGCGGCGGCATTCCCGACTGGCCGTTCTACCTCGCCTTCTCCCTCTTCCGCCTCGCCGCCATCAGCCAGGGGGTTTACAAGCGCGGCCTCGACGGCAACGCCAGCTCCCCCGACGCCGTCCAACGCGGCGCCAAGGCCCGGCAGCTCGCGGAAACCGGCTGGGCGATTGCGCAACGGGGGTGAGGCGCGGCAAGCGGACACGGAAGGGGCGCGTGGGCCGGCACGACGATTACGGGAAATGTGTTCTTCACAGAGGATATGGGCGCTGTCCGGTCGGCACTGAAGGAATTGCGGGCGGTAGATTAATTCCTGTCTCATATATGCCGAACGGGCATGCAGATTGGAATCGAGCATCATTGCGGTAACAAGAGAACCGGCGACATATTCAAGGTGCCGATGTCGTCATAGGCCGGGTGCGCCCGAACATGGCAGGTAGTGCAGCGAACGTGGCCGTTGCAAATTTATAGCGGATGCGCTATATGAACAATGTGAGATGGACGGTCGAAACCGTTTCGGCCGTCGACACCGAAATCGAAGGTCTGCCGGCGGGGTTGCGCGCCCGGCTCGTCCGGTTACTGGAGACAGTGGAGAATGTCGGGCTGGAGGCGCTGCATGCGCCGCATGCCAAGCATCTTGAAGGCAAGCTCTGGGAACTGCGTGTCAGGGCCCATGGAGGTATCGCGCGGGGACTCTACGTGACGGCAACCGGACGGCGGGTGATTGTCCTGCATGTCTTCGCCAAGAAATCGCGCAAGACACCGCGTCAGGCGCTAGAGACTGCAAGGAAACGAATGAGGCAGGCGATGCGATGACGAAGCTCAAGGACCTGAAGACACGCTTCATGGAGGACCCGGAGTTCCGCAAGGAATATGCGCGGGCCGACGAGGAATATGCGCTTGTCGAGGCGCTGGTGCGCGCCCGCACGGAGGCGAAGCTGACCCAGGCCGAGCTTGCCCGGCGGCTTGGCACGACGCAGTCCGCCATCGCGCGGCTGGAAGGCGGCCGGGTGTCGCCGTCTTTCGCCACACTGCGCCGCTACGCCGAAGCGACCGGCACAAGGCTGACAGTGGGTCTTGAAAGGGTCGCGGGCTGAGACGCGGTAGTAGCGGCCGGTCGGTAGCGGCAGTCATCGGCAAGCAGGCCCCGCAGCGCCTACGTCTCTTGTCCGTTCGCCCGCAGATCGGGTGACGCGCTGGAATAGCCGTCACGGTGCAGAAACGGCACCGTGCGGCTTGCGTTCATTTGGACCGCGATCTCCACATCTCCTGCGAAGCCCGCCTCGATAAGCTCCCGGCCTGATTGCGACTCCCGGATGACATTCGGGAGCCGGCCGCGAAGCGCACGAAAGGCCGCGCGGGCCGCTTCCGCATCCGGAGACAACCGCGCTGGCATGTCTTGAATTATCGCCCCCGCCCCAAGGAGGTCCTCGATCGCCGGACGCAAGCTGCCGTCGGGCCATCGCTCGCCCGCAGCTACGACGCCGATGGACAGGCCCGGCGTTGACGAGGCCTGTGCGACAGCCGTTGCATTGCGCAGGCAACCCGCAAAGGTCGGCGTCACGCCCGTTTCTCGAGACAGCCGCGACCCGTTCGGCGAAGGGAGGACGATGCGCGCTCCATTCGTCACGGTCTTCAATGTCCCGGGAGAAAGGCTCAACTGCCCGCCGCCGGCCCTCCGGGGCCGGGCAAGGACGGCACCGCGGCTCCTTGCGTAGCCTTCGGCGTCGGAATGCCCGTAGGGAAAGGGAAGGATCTGAGCCCCCTGGGACGTGGCGACATCCACGGCCGTAGAAAACGACAATACGTCCACGATGACGATGACACCGCTCTTCGGGCGCAGCGACAGGAGGCCCCGGAGGCCCCATCCGAAGTCCACGCTCGGTTGGGAAGAGCTCATCCGATGTCGATCCCGCACCCTGTGAATCCGCGCAATTGGCGCGAGCGGAAAACGCCACTATTCGGCCGTCAGATCACGCCCTCGTCCCGCAGCCGCGCCGCGGTTTCGCCATCGATGCCGCAATGCTCGGTCAGCACCTCCTCGGAGTGCTCGCCGAGCGTGGGCGGGCGGCGGATGTCGGCGGGGGAGTCGGAGAGCTTGATCGGGCAGCCGACGGTCTGGTAGGCGCCGCGGCCCGGGTAATCGACCTCCACGATCATTTCCCGCTCGCGCAGATGCGGGTCGGCCAGCACCTCGCCGGTGTCCTGGCAGGCCCCGCAGGGCACGCCGGCGGCGCCCAGCAGCTTCATCACCTCATACTTGGTGCGCTGGCGGGTCCAGCTTTCGAGGAACGCGTTGTACTCCTCGCGGTGTTCCCAGCGGCCCGCCGGCGTCTCGAAGCGCGGATCGTCGAGTTCCGGAATGTCCACCACGCTGCGGAAGCCCTCATACATCTGCGGCTGGCAGAAGATATAGACATAGTCGTTCGGGCCGCCCGGCGCGCAGGGATAGGTGGTGCCCGGCACGGTCTGGCCGAGCTGGTTGCCGCGCCGGGGCTGCACCATGCCCTGGCGCTGGTGGTCGCGCAGGCTGACGCGCAATATGTTGACCACCGCCTCCTGCATCGCGACCTCGACCTTCTGGCCCTTGCCCGTCTGGTGGCGCTGCTGCAGCGCGGCGAGCAGGCCGATGGCGAGGTGCATGCCGGTGCCGGAATCGCCGATGGCGGGCCAGGTATAGGTCGGCGGGTTGTCGGGGAAGCCGGTGACGCTCATCGCCCCGCCCATGGCCTGGGCGATGGGCTCGAAGGCCTTGTAGCCGGAGTTCGGCCCGTAGCTGCCGAAGCCCTTGATGGTGCCGTAGATGAGGCGCGGATTGATCTCCGCCAGCACGTCATAGCCGAGGCCGAGCCGGTCGAGCGCGCCCGGTGAGAAATTCTCGACCAGCATGTCCACTTCCGCGATCAGCTTCTTGAACAGCGCCTTGCCGTCTTCGGTCTTGAGGTTGAGGGTCAGGCTCTTCTTGTTGGCGTTCAGCACCAGGAAGAACAGCCCGTCCTGGCCCGGTATGTCGGGCATCGCCCGGCGGGCGGCCTCGCCCCGGCCCGGCTCCTCCAGCTTGATGACCTCGGCGCCGAGCCAGGCCAGCACCTGCGTGCAGGCGGGGCCCGCCTGGTTGTGGGTCATGTCGATGATCCTGACGCCGTTCAGGGCCGCGCTCATGGGGGCCGCTCCTTCTTGTCCTCGTTGCCGGGCCGGCTATGCTCGCCGCCATGACGCAGCAAATTCCGGGGACGGTCAACGGGTCGGCCTTCGCGGTCGGCGGCTGGGAGATCGA
>JAJEAZ010000382.1 GCA_022824105.1 Alphaproteobacteria bacterium | reverse complement strand
GAAACACCCCCCAGCAGGAACCGCGCCTCAGGCGCAACCCATACCCCTGCGCCCTCAAACCGAAATACAAAACCCGCCACCAACAACACCCAGCCGATTGCTAAACTTGGCCGGACGACGCTCGCGGTGAGAAATCCGGGTTAGGAGTCCTTGAGCACGGCTCATGAGTTTCAACCGGAAAGCCCCAACGCGCCGCAACCACTCGCCGGTTCGTGTCTTTCCGGAATGAGATGCGCGTTCCGGCGTCCGGAAGATCGGGCCGCGGCATAAAATTCGAACGGTCGGGAAGGAGTGAACTGCAAGGCCCCGGTCGTGGAACATCGGCCGGGATCGGGGGCTCGGGGAAGTCGCTCAATGGCGGCCCACAATGGAAGATACGCACGAACTGTCATTTTCTGAAGACTCCGATGAGGTCCTCGTGGCGAGATGCCGGGCCGAGGCCCCTTACGTGACGGCTGCATTCGAACGGCTCGTGCGCAGATACGAACCCGTTGTCTATCGATCGTGCCGGAAATACCTGAAGGACCCGCAGGACGCCGAGGAAGCGGCGCAGGACGTGTTCCTACGGGTTTTTTTCAACATCGGGAAGTTCGAAGGACGGTCTTCGTTCAAGACCTGGCTGTTTCGTATCGTCGTGAACACTTGCGCATCGCGCTATCGCATGCGGCGGCGCCTGGAAGAACGCCATGCCGACTATGTTCGGGATATCGAACTCATCCCCGACCGGGAACCTGCGGCGCACAGGCTGGACCTGGATGACGGCCCGCTGGGCGAGGCCCTCGACCGGCTGCCGCCGAGGGATCGCGACATGCTCGTCTTGCGGCACGTCGCCGAGCTGAGCTTTCAGGAAATTGCCGAAGCCCTGCATCTGGGCCTCAGCGCATCCAAAATGCGGCTGTACAGGGCGGAAAACAGATTGCGTGAAGCCCTCGACGGACCAGTTCAAGGCGAATGATCGATCCTCCTGTGACTTTTTGACTGCGTGGAGCAGTCGATAGGGATGAAGAGCGTTGCCCGGGAGGCAAAGGGTCATGCAACAAGCCGCAAGCGGGGCTGAGCGGAGGGTCGAGCGGATCCTGTCCAGGGTTCGCGCGGAGGCGGGCCTTCGGGACCTTCTCATATTCGGCCTGGGCCGGATCTGGCTGGTTCTGCTTGAGTTGTGCGCTCTTGCCTACAGGGCCCTCAACCGTCCCGTGTCCGGTCGCAGCGCGGTTCGAAGGCCCGGGCATCGCCCGCTCGACCGGGTAACGGGTTCGACGAATGACCGGACGGCGGAAGAGGCGTGACCGAGCCGCCTCGAATGCGCGCCGACGGCAGCCGGGAAAGTTGCACGGCTGTCGACGAGGTCATTGCAACACAACGACATTGTCGGGAAGGAGATCGTTATGGCTGACGCAAATGGTGGCGCTCTGGGGCTGGGTCTGCCCGTCGCGTGGAAAAACACGGTCGTTGAGGCGATGACGGCGCTATGGACGAAATTCGCGGAGTTCGTGCCGAATTTCCTCGGCATGCTCGTAATCGTCGTTCTGGGCTACCTGATATCGAAAGGGTTGTCGAAGGTCACCACGACCGTCCTGGAAAAGGCACACTTCGAGACTGCGAGTGAAAGGATCGGTCTCGGACCCACGCTGTCGAGGGTCGGGATCAAATCGTCGGCGTCCGAGATTCTGGGAAGGCTTGTGTTCTGGCTGTTCATGCTGACCTTCCTGATTTCGGCTTCCGAGACGCTCGGCCTCGAAAACGTTTCGAGGACGATCGACACCTTTGTCGACTATCTGCCCAACGTCATCGCGGCGGCCTTGATTGCCGTGCTGGGCCTGATGCTGGCGCATTTCATCCGCTCCGTCGTCGAGACCGCCGCCGAGGGGCTGGGCTTGGGATACTCCCGAGCCGTGTCGCGACTGGTGCACATCGTGCTCATCGTCGTTGTCGGGATACTCGCGATCGACCAGTTGGGGATCGAGACGGATATTCTGAACAGCGTCATCGAGATAACCCTCATCGCGACCGGTGCGGCGCTCGCCATCGCGCTCGGCCTTGGAACGCGGAACGTTGCGAACTGCATTGTGGCGGGGGTGTATGCGAGAGACCTCTACAAGCCCGGCGCCGAGTTGCAGTTCGGCGAAATCGAAGGCGCGGTGGACAGCGTCGGATCCATCTCCACCCGTATTCGGTCAGCGGACGGGAGCTTCGTGCATATTCCGAACGACCAGCTTGTCCAGAGCATTGTCCGGGAAAGCACGTCTTGAGGGGAGGCCGCATGACGAACGCCGGGGACCGCAGGAGCATGAGCATATCGTCCCCGGCCGTCCCGCCGGCAGACCGGACCGCGTTCGATCCGGCTGCAAAGCTCCGTTACCCGGGATAGCCGATGCAGCACGAAACGAACGCAACCGCCGGCCAAACGACCTACGAAATCTGGCTCGCCGCGCTGGACACCACATATCGGGAACTGGTAGCGGCCGCCGCCGCCTTCGTTCCCGACGCGATCGGCGCCCTAATACTTCTGCTGCTGGGGTGGCTCGTTGCGACAGCATTGCGCCTGGCGATCACGCGGTTCGGCACCAGGCTCGACCGGATATTCTACGCGGCGCGCGACCGGATCGGGCAGTCGCAAATCGAACTGCGGTGGCCGATCTCGCGGGTGCTCGCCAATACAGCGTACTGGCTGGTCATCCTCTTCTTCCTTGCCGCGGTATCCAGGGTGCTCGGTCTGCCCGGACTGGTCGAGCTGTTCGCACAGCTTCTTCGCTATCTGCCCTTGTTGCTGGTGTGGGCGCTGGTTGTATTCGCGGTCTATGTGGCGAGCGGCCTGGTATCCGGCAGGACGGCCTCGGCGGCGCGCTCGGCCGGTTTGTCGAATGCGGAGCTGCTGGGGCGCCTTGCCAGGATCGTCGTCCTCCTCTTTGCGGGGATCATTGCGGCGAGCCAGATCGGGATAGACGTAACCTTGCTGGTCAACGCTGTCTCGATTGCAACGGCGGCGGTGCTGGGCGCGGCCGCCATCGCGTTCGGTATCGGCGCAGGGGGCGTGGCCGGCAACCTGATTGCCGCCCGGCAGGCGCGCCGGAACTATCGAGAGGGCCAACACATAGCGGTATCGTCGTTCAGGGGCGAAATTCTGGAAATTACCGGTTCCGCCGTCGTGCTGGATACCGAGCAGGGGCGCACGATGATCCCGGCGCGGCTGTTGAACGAACAGGCTTCGATTCTGCTCGAACCGGATTCGTGACGTGATCGGCCGCGTCGCGTTTCAGTTCGCCGCAGACTATCCTGCGGACGCCGCCCGGGTTCTGGAGCGGGCCGATCCTGCAATAGTCGGGACAGTGCTGGCCGGCTTGTCGGCGAGCGACGGCGCGGCGTTGCTGCAAGCCATGAGTCCCCAGGCCGCCGCGGCGTGTTTGGAAGCGGTGGCGCGAGAGACCGCAGCGGCGCTTGCGGTGCGTCTTCCGACCGAAGTTGCGGCCCCACTGCTGCTTCGTCTCGAAGCGACGGTCAGGGCGGAGTTGTTGAAGGCGTTACCCGGCAGGGCTGCTGCGGCGCTGCGCCTGGCGCTGCGATTCCCGCAAGCGAGCGTAGGCTCCCTGATCGACCCGGACGTCGTGACGGTGCGCGCGGAGACGAGCATAGGGGAAGCGGTGGAGACCGCGCGCCGCGCGCCGGCATCGCTCCGCAAATACCTCTATATGCTCGACGAAGCGCAACGGCTTGTCGGCGTGGTGGATACGCGCCAATGCGTGTATCAGGACAGTTCGCGGCCGATAGGCGGACTTGAGCGAACGGAACTGGTCGCGCTTCGGGCGCGAAGCGGTCTGCGCCAGGCGATCCTTGCCGAAGCATGGAAACGGTTCGAAGTACTGCCGGTTACCGACCACCGGGGCGTGTTCCTCGGCGTTGTTCGCCGGAGGAGCCTGTTCGGCGCGCTCCCAGATCAGGCCTCGCCGGCGTTGCACGGAAATCCGGGCGATCTGGCGCTCGATCTCGCCGAACTGTTCTGGGGCACCGCATCTCACCTCGTTCTCGGCAGGACAGCCGGCGAGCGAAGAAATTAAATAGCCGTTAACGGAAGCGGAACCATGGCCGGCAACACCGCAAACGGGATTTCCGGGATCGAACGACAGCTGGAGCACGAATTCTTTTCGCGCCATCCTGCTGCGGCGGCGGACGCCCTCGAGCTCCTGGATACCGCCGACCAGGTCGCGATACTGGAGCGACAACCGGTCGCCCGCACACCGGCGGTATGGGAGCGGGTCTCCCCCGACACCGGCAGGAGACTGCTGCAGCAATTGCCCCCAGGCGCCGCAGTCGAAGCGATGCAAGGTCTGGACCCTTGCCGGCTGGCGCGCCTTCTCGCCGCATTCGACGAAGACGAACGCGACGACCTGTTAGCGCTGGCCGGGGAACGGGCCGCAAAGGAGGTGCGTTCGCTCCTGCAATATCCGCCGGACCGCGCAGGCGCGATGATGGATGCCCGGGTTCAGCTGTTTCGGCAGTCTCTTTCGGTCGCCGATGTCGTCGCGCGGCTGCGGCAGGACCACCGGCCCGGCCGAACGGGCTGTTTCGTGGTCGATTCCGATAACCGGCTTTCCGGCTGGGTGGACATGCAGGAGATCGCGCTGGCCGACCCCGGCATGCAGATCGGCAGCCTCGTCCAGCCGGTCGCGGCGACCGTCGGTCCGATGGCGACGTCGGAGGAAGTCGGAGAATTCCTCGAGAAGCACCCCCTCGCCGATCTCGCTGTGGCCGATTCCGATGGCCAGCTGTTGGGGGTGATCCGTCATGCCTCGATTGTCGAGGCGGAACTGGAGCAGGCCAGTCTGGGAATTCAAACCATGGTGGGCGTGAGCAGGGATGAGCGGGCGACATCGACCGCCGCCTTCGCCGTGCGCAAACGCCTGCCCTGGCTTGAGATCAATCTGGTTACCGCCTTTCTCGCCGCAGCGGTCGTCGGGCTGTTCGAAAACACCATCGCCCAGTACACCGCGCTCGCCGTGCTGCTCCCTGTCGTCGCCGGACAGTCGGGCAACACCGGCGCCCAGGCGCTCGCGGTCACCATGCGGGGCCTCGCACTGCGCGAGATCCGAACCTCGCAGTGGTTCCAGGTCGTCTTCAAGGAAGCGAATGTCGGCCTTTTGAACGGCATTGCGGTGGCGCTCACCACCGCCATAGGGGTCTATGTCTGGAGCGGCTCCGACGGACTGGCCTACATCATCGCCGCCTCGATGGTGGTCTCGATGGTGATCGCGGGCGTCGCAGGCGCAGCCATCCCCATCCTGTTGACGATGCTGAGGCAAGACCCGGCCCAGTCGTCCTCCATCGTCCTCACCACGATTACCGATGTCGCAGGCTTTTTCAGCTTCCTCGGCATCGCGACACTGCTCGCGGGCCTGATCTAGCATGGCGTCGTCCGTTTTCCGCTGAAGGCCAACAGCAGTGCGAACAGCCTGCGGTCTTCGGCGGAGGCATGTGTAGTATTTCCGGAGGCCATTGTTCCGGTTGACGCGCGGATTGCCGCCATGGCCCGAACGGTGACGGGAAGAGGAGAGCGACGATGCCCATGACGCTTGCGGATATCGATCGGGAAATCGAACGGTTGCAGGAGCAGCGCAGGAGGATGACATCGCCCGAGGAAAAGGAAGCCAGGGATCACGAACGGGCGCTGCTTGTGGGACAGGCGGTGCTGGCAACAGCCGGGCTTCTGCGCAGGCTGCTGGAGATGTCCGCCTTCGAGAAGATGCTTATGGCCGCCGCCGGGGCGTCGGAGGATCAGGACAGCGATGCGAACCGGATGTGGCTGTTCGAGTCGGCGCTGCTGGATGCGGACGGGCACAAGGCCTTGTTGCGGACGCTGCAACCGCACACCGACGACGATGACCCTGCTGCCAAATCACCGGCGAGATGGCCTCGTTTCTGAGCGCGCGGTCCCTTCGAGAGCGAGCATCCCGGCCATTGCGGCCCGGGGCCCGTCCTTGCCGGTCACGGGAAATTCGACCGGAGCCTGAGCCGAGTGCGGCAGGCAAATGCCAGAGAATCAAGCGTCCATAAGGATTCCGGCTACGGCCTGGGGGTATAGACGAAGCCGTCCATGAGGCGGCGCGCCGTGCGGTAAACCACGGCGCGTTCGGCATGCGGTCCGGCCCCGCCGCCGGAGACCTCGGCCGCCACGAGCGCGATGCCGGAGGGGTGGCCGATGCGGATGTCGTTTCCGACGGATGCGCCGCTCGCTTCATGCACCAGCGTGCCCTCCAGCCGGGCCGCGACGCCGAGGCAGAGCGCAGCCGTCAGCGGCACGGCGCGGTGGGGGCGTCCGACGGAAATCATCCGCGCCGAGAAGTCCATGTCCGCCGGCCCGAGGCGTTCGCCCGAAAGCGTCTCGAAGGCGGCTGGCGGCGCGACCATGCCGACCTTCGGGATGCTGCCCGGCACCGGATCGAGGCCGGCGGCTTCCCCGGCGGCGCGGCGCACGGCGTCGAGCCTCGCCAGCGCATCGGCGTCGCCTTCGAGCATGGCGGGCGTCTCGACGCCGGTGAGGCCGATATCCGCCGCGCGGACGAAGCAGCAGAGATTGGCGGCATCGACGATGGACACATCCAGGGCGCCGGCGCCGGGAATGTCGAGCCGGTCCACCGGCCGCCCCGTCGGCAGGAGGCTGCCGGTGCTGGCGCCGCCGGGCTCCAGGAAGTCGAGCCGCACCGGGGCGCCGGTGCCCGCCACCCCCGGCAGGGAGAAATCGCCATTGACGGCCGCGCGCCCGTCCTCGACCGGAAAGCGGGCATGGATCATCCTGGAGGTGTTGGTGTTGTGGATGCGGACCACGGCCTCGCCGTCCGACGCCGCCACCAGCCCCTCGTCCACCGCGAAGGGACCCATGGCGGAGGACATGTTCCCGCAATTGCCGGAGATGTCGGCCTCCGCCCGGTCCACGGCGATCTGGAAGAAGGTGTAGTCGATATCGGCGTCCGGCCGGGTGGGCGGGCCGATGACGCAGACCTTGGAGAGCGAGGAGATGCCCCCGCCCATGCCGTCCAGCTGGCGGCCGTTCGGGTCCGGGCTGCCCATGGCCGCGCAGAAGAGCGCCGGCCACTCCGCCCGGTCCCCCGGCAGGTCGCGCGCATGGAAAACGAGGGCGTTGGAGGTGCCGCCGCGCATGAAGGCGGCGGGCAGGCGTGTCTGTGCGGTCATGCCGCTATTGTAGAACGCGCCGCGGGTCGATGGCAGTCATGTGCCGCCGCTTTCGGCCTCGATCTCCCGGCATGCCTGCTCGATCCGCTCCTCCAGGAGGGCCATGAAAGCGCGCCGCTGCAGGCCCGGCGGGATCGGCTCCAGGAAATCGAGCCGGATCGTGCCCGGACGCATCCGGTATCCGCGGCGGCTCCAGTGGCGGCCGGAATTGAGCGCGACCGGCACGACGACGGCGCCCGTCTCCCGGTAGAGCGCGGCAATGCCGGGGTGGTAGGGGCGGCGCTCGCCCGGCGCCACCCGCGTGCCCTCCGGAAACACCACAAGCTGCGCACCGCTCTCCAGCGCG
Source organism: Alphaproteobacteria bacterium (assembly GCA_022824105.1). Lineage (GTDB taxonomy): Bacteria > Pseudomonadota > Alphaproteobacteria > Bin95 > Bin95 > Bin95. The sequence continues at coordinate 4,445 of JAJEAZ010000382.1, read as the reverse complement.
GACCGGGCCTCCAGCACCATGCGGCGCAGCGCGGAAGCGCCTCCCTGGCGGTCCACCGCGATCTGGCCGGCCCGGCGGAAATACCAGCCGACGCCGGGGACCCGGAGCAGTTCCTGCTTCACGACATAGACCGGATCGGGAAGCAAGGCGGCCAGAACCAGCGTTTCCCAGGCCGACTGGTGCTTGGCGGCGACAATGCTGCCCGGCGGCGGCAAGCGGCCCCGGACCTCGTGCCGGACGCCGGCCAGAGCCCGGAGCAGGATGATCGTCGCCTGCCCCCAGACGGCGCCCGCCCGGCGCGCGGCGCGGCGCGACCCGAACAGCATCGGCAAGAGCAGGAACACGAGCAGGGCGGTCGCCGTGACGAAACCCGCCGCGAACAGCGCCGAGCGGACCATCGTCACCCGCCGTCCTTCATCGAGCCGTACCATTCGGCGAGGCGGTCCAGCGTCAGGGCGAGAAGGTATTTGTGATAGGCGCTCAGCAACACCTCCCGCGTGCCCGGCCATCGCCACCACCCGTCCAGCTTGAGCGTTTCCGGAATGACCGGATGGGCCAGCATTTCGACGCCCGGAGCGCTGTGGCGCAACAGATGGAGCGCGCGCGGCAGGTGGTAGGCGGCGGTGACGATGCGCAGGCTGCGCGCCTTCCGCTCCGCCGCCCAGACGGCGACCTCAGCGGCGTTGCCGACAGTGTCCTGCGCGGCGCGGCCGAGTTCGATACAGCAGGCGAGGGCGGTATTCCCGGCCTGTCCCGCAAGGTCCAGCAGGCGAGCCACCGTCACGCCCTCGCCGACGCCGGAGACGAAGAGGACAGGGGCCATGCCTTCTCCGAGCAGACGCACGCCTTCGGCAACGCGGTCCGCTCCGCCCGTCAGCACGACGATGGCGTCGGTTTTCCGGTCGGGCGCCTCGGGCTGTACGGGCAGGGCCGCAACGAAACGCAGAAGCCCGCCGGTCCACAGCGCGGCGAGCAGCAGCAGAAGAATAGCGATGCGCGTCGTCAACGCGGGTCCGGCGGCCGCAGGCGGCCGGCGAACGCCGAACGGCGGAGGCAGTCGGTTTCCTCCGCTAAAGTCCGGTATTTGCCTGGCGGCACGTTGCGGTTACCTTGATTGGAGTTGTCGGGCGGCCTATACAAATTCGTCCGCTGGCAGGGGATTTAGAGGCACCTGCATGATCCTCGCTTGCCCAAACTGTATGGCACGATATCGCGTCCGGGTCGAGGCGCTGGGCGCATTGGGGCGGCGCGTCAGGTGCAGCAGATGCGGGCATGTCTGGCATGCGGAGCCGCCGGGACACAGGGTCGAGATCATCCACGCAGAACCGGAACCCGCTCCCGTAGCAACCGGACCGGGACCTGGTCCTTCCGCCAAACGGGGGTCCGATCCTGCCGCCGCTGCAGAACCGGAAGCCATCCCCCCCGTTCCCGAGGCGGACTCCGCCCCGGCCGCCGACGCCTCGAAAGCCGACCCGCCGAGGCCGCAGCTTCCGGTGCCCGCGCGCCCGGCGCCGCAGAGTCGCGGGCCCTCGCTCTGGACCTGGATCCTGAGCCTTCTGATACTGGCCCTGTGCGTGGTGGGATACGAGGCCCGGCATTCCATCGCGAAGGAATGGCCCTGGCTGGCGCCTGCATATGAAGCCCTCGGCATGGCCGTGGAGGACGGGCAGGAAACGAAAACGGGCCAGCCGGAGTAGCGCCGCGCCTTGCGATACGCCGTCTATTACACGCCGCCGCCGGAAAGCGCGCTGGCGCGCTTCGGCGCGGCCTGGTTCGCCCGCAAGGCGTCCTGTCTCGATGCCCCGCGCCGCTACGGCTTCCACGGCACGCTGAAGGCGCCGTTCCGGCTGGCGGACGGGACGAGCGAAGACGGGCTGCTGAGCGCGGTCGAGGGATTTGCGGCCTCGCGTCGGACACTGCCGGGCCCGCCATTGCGTCTTGCCGCGCTGGCCGGCTTTCTGGCGCTCGTGCCAGCCGCGCCGTTTCAGGCTCTCGACCGGCTCGCCGCCGACTGCGTCGCAACCTTCGACGGATTCCGGGCGCCCGGAACGGAAGCGGAGCTGGCCCGCCGGCTGAGCGCCGGGCTCAGCCCCCGGGAGGAAGCGCTGCTGCGGCGTTGGGGCTACCCCTATGTCATGGATGCGTTCCGGTTCCACCTGACGCTGACCGAACGCCTGGACGAGGCGGGACTGGACCGGGAGCGCGCTCTCGCGGAGTCGATGCTGGGCGGGCCGCCTCCTTCGCTCCTCGTCGATGCCCTTACCGTCGCGGTCGAGCCGGCGGACGGCGCGCCGTTCCGGAGCCTGCGGCGCTTCGAGTTGAGATAGCCGGATCGAGGCCGCGGCGCCGAACGACAATCCGGGCGCGTTGGCCGGGCGCCGGATCGCGGTATATATTGGCCCGGAACACCGGTTTTGGGAGTGAGTGACGTGAAAACAATCGTTGCGGCAGGCCTGATTTCGATTTGCGCCATCGGCGCGGCCTTCGCCCAGGGAGCTCCGTCCAACCCGGGCGCCAAAGTGTATTTCGCCAACCTGGCCGACGGCGACACGGTGACCGGCCCGATCAGGATTCTCTTCGGCCTGTCCGGTATGGGCGTTGCGCCCGCAGGCGCGGAAATCGAGGGAACCGGCCATCACCATCTGCTGGTCGACCGCCCGCCGATGGGTCAGGGCGAGGACGGCGCCGAGGAACTGCTTTACAGCATTCCGACGGATGACAACCACCGCCATTTCGGCGGCGGCCAGACCGAGGCGGTGCTGGAGCTGGCGCCGGGCGCGCATACGCTCCAGCTTGTGCTGGGCGACTACGCGCATGTGCCGCACTCACCGCCCGTCATGTCCGAGGTCATTACCATCACGGTGAAGTAAGCCGGTCCGCCGGCGAGTCCCCGGCCGCCGGGGGCCGGCGGGCAGAAGGGAAGCATGGCCGAAGGCGAGGAAAGACGGGTCGAAGAGCGCCGGGAGGCGCTGGTCTGGGACCGCCCGACCCGGATCTTTCACTGGGTCCTCGTCGTGCTGGTTGTCGTCTGCTACCTGAGCGGGCGGAACGGCCGGTTCGATATCCACATACCGGCCGGGCAGGCGCTTCTCGTGCTCGTCGTTGCGCGGATCGTCTGGGGCTTCGCGGGCAGCACGTCCTCCCGCTTCCGCGCCTTCGTCCGCCCGGTACGGGAAATCGCCGCCTACCTGCCGACACTCACCCGGCGCGAACCTGACGGGCGGGCCGGGCACAACCCGCTCGGCGGGCTGTCGGTTGTCGCATTGCTGCTGGTGCTGGCCGCCCAGGCGAGCCTCGGTATCTTTGCGGTCGATGTGGACGGCCTCAACGAAGGCCCGCTCAGCTTCCTCGTCAGCTACGACGCCGCCCGCGAAGCGGCGGAACTGCACGCGATGATCGTGGACGGCCTGCTCATCCTTGTCGGCCTCCACCTCGCCGCGGTGCTGTTCCACCTCCTCTACAAGCGGGAAAACCTGACCGGGACGATGCTGACCGGGCGCGCGCGGCTCGCGGAAGGGCAAACGCCGCCCCGCCTCGTCTCCGATTGGCGGGCGCTCCTGGTGCTCATACTGGCGGCGGCGGCGGTCCTTGGCGCAATCGAGATCGCCGCGCGCGTCTTCTAGCCCCGGCTAGTTCCGTTTTTCGCGGAACACGCGGTGGCAGCCGCCGCAGCCATTCTTGCCGAGATCGCCGAACGCAGCGCCCGCGGCGCCTGCATCCCCGGACGCCAGAGCGGTCTGGAGGGCCGCAGCCTTGTCTCCAAGCAGGCTCGCCGCCGCGGTGAAGTCGTCCCACTTTTCCCAGATGAGGTCCCTGGATTCGGACTTGGGGTCCGCGCCCATGCCGGTGCCCGGCGGGAAGACATCCGCAATCTTCGGCGCCGCCGCGGCGATGGTTGCGGCCGCCTGCGATGCCTCCTCGGCAGAGTTCCGGCCCTCAACGAAGCCCTTGAGGGTGCGCATCGCGCCGCCCATGCCCTTCATGAGCTTGCTTCGCTCTTCCATCGCCTTGCCGTGGTGATCGGCGACCGCGGCCTGCTCCGGGCTGAATGCCGTAAACGCCACCGCGAGGGCGAGAGCCCCAACGGCCGTCCATCTCAATGTCCTGATTTTCATCGCTCCTCCCGATGTCGCCGTTTCACCGATTGTTCAGACCATTCACAGTAAACCATGGTCGGGCGGCGCGCGACCTATGGCAGCCGGGCCAGCCGGATGTCGAATTCGGCCGCGCAGAAGGGGGACTCCACGCCGAGTTCGCGCGCCCGCGCGTCGTCGTCCTGCTCCCTGAATTCGACCAACAGCGAGTCCTTGACCCCGAACACGGCGTCCGAGTCGATATAGGGATCGTCGTGGGCGAAGATGTGCGTCACGAGCCGCCGGTAGCCGGGCTTGGTCACGATGAAGTGGATATGCGCCGGCCGCCATGCGTGGCGGCCCATGCGGTTG
>JAJEAZ010000568.1 GCA_022824105.1 Alphaproteobacteria bacterium | reverse complement strand
GGCATCGAAGTCAGCCGCAGGCATGCCACCAAGCTCGACGGCGACACCTTCCGCACGTTCCTCCTGATCCTGTACGGCGGTGGACTGCGAACCGGCGAGGCGCTCAACCTGACGATGGCGGACGTCGATCTTGCGAGCGCCATTCTGACCGTGCGGAACGCAAAGTTCTTCAAGAGCCGTCTCGTTCCCGTCACGGGCCGGCTCGCCGATAGCCTGAGACCCTGAAACCATTCCGTCCAGCAGCCGCCCAGAAGAGCAAGTCCTGGGAGTCCTTACACGCCACCAGGCCCAATTCCAGCGCCGCCAGGTCGGGCGGGGACCTGCCGCCGGCCGTGCTGCCCCATTCCAGCCTGATCTACGCCGAGGCGGTGCCGGACCAGAAGCGATGACCGACGACGGTTCACGGCGGCGCTTCCGGCGATATGCGCCATGGGAAATTGCAAGGAAAGAGCCTGCGGTGGCAGCGGGATCGCGTTGCCGATCTCCAAAGTGGCTCCTCTGCGAGAAGCGGTGGCTACGTCGATCGGGAACCGCCGGAGGGTGCTGTGTTGGTCGGCATCCGCCGGCTGAAACGACGCTAATCGGCAGTTCGCCGTGCGAACGCGGAGGGGAGCGCCGCTCAGCCCGATGCCCGCAGACGGTCGCCGGAGTCCAGTGACGGCAAGCGGGCGATCGCAGCCCCGTTCTTGCGCTCTGCCTGCCTCAGTTCGTAGAGTTTCTGGAGGTTGAGCCAGAACTCGCCCGATGTACCGAAAAAGCGCCCCAGGCGCAGCGCCGTGTCGCCGGTGACCGCGCGGCGGCCGTTGAGGATCTCGGTGATGCGGTTCACCGGAACCTCGATCCGCCGGGCCAGCTCGGCCGCGCTCATGCCGAGCGCGTCGAGGTCCTCCCGCAGGGTTTCGCCTGGATGGATGGGGTCGCGCATCGCGGTATGCCTCCTCATCGGTGGTAGTCGACGATTTCCACCTTGTCCGGGCCGGGGCTGCCCTCCGGCCATTCGAAACAGATCCGCCACCGGTCGTTGATCCGGATGCTCCACTGTCCCCTGCGGCGGCCCTTCAGCGCTTCGAGCCGGTTGCCGGGGCGCGTGAGGTCGCGCAGTCCGGTCGCCGCGTCGAGCTGGTCCAGCTTGCGCGAGGCGGTTCGCGCGAAGCCGGAGAACGCCGCGACCCGGCCGCCGCGGTAGAAGGTCTTCGTCTTCCTGTCCGCGAAGCCGACGATCAACGCGTTTCCGACCCTGCTGTCGCACCTGCCCGGAGCGTAGACGCACGATCCGCGTTACGTCAAGCATAACGGCGTGCCGCCGCGGCTGTGCGGCCTTGCGAACGGTCCCCGTTGCCGAGCTCCCGTTCCGCGTCGAGGAAACCAAGACGGGCGTGCCCCTGGAGCTTCCCATCACCAATCAGCTCGCGGCCATTCTCGAACGCCGCCGGACCGCCGTCGCGGGTCTGCCCGAAGGCGTCCGCGAGTGGGGGTTCCCGTCGCCGACCAGCGCGAACGGCCATGTCCAGCACCCGCATCATCTCTATGCCCGCATCAGCAAGGCCGGAGGCGCCAAGTTCTGGTTCCACAGCCTGCGCAACAGCTTCATCACCGTTGCCGAGCGCGAACTGAATCTGCCCCCTCGCTCACCAAGCGGCTGGTCAACCACGCCCGGCCCAACGACGTGACCCAAGGATATGCCGCGGACTGGACGATCGCCCAGCTTCGCGAGCGCGCCCAGGGGATCGCCGATCGAATCGATGCGCTGATGCTTCCTTCCGAGGCACCGGCATCCACTCCGGAGGTAGCCAGTACCCTGGTACCAGCCGTCGGGCGCTGACCACGGCAGACCGCCCGGTCGAGGGCGTCAAGCGTGTTCCTCGGATATCCGGCGGCGTTGGACAACCGTCTTGACGCCTGGCTGCTGCGCTGCCGTCCAGACTGCCCGCGCGTCCTGCGCATCGTTCTTGTTGCCGCTCGCGAAAGGCCGCACCGCCTTGGCCGGTAGTCGTGTTCGAGGGCGCGGACTATTTAGCCAACCCGTGTGATTGCAGGTGAGCGTTAGCGGCCGAATGAATCCGGACGGAAATGTCGGACCCTGGGGAGGAGGTCCGGGCTCGGACGGCCGTCGACGGTCGCGGCCCAGCCGATGACGTCCGTGCGGCGGCCGAACAGCGCGAAGACCTGCCCGTCCCGGTCGGGGCCGGGTTGGAGGCCGCCCTCGACGCGCCATCCGTGTGCTGCGCCTGGTTTCAGCGCCGCCGAAGGCGCGGCGATGCCCTCGGCATGTTCCCGATGCTGCCGGGCGGCCTGCTGGCATGCCGGCCAAGTGTCAGGTCCGCCGATCAGTGTTTCGCGAGGCAGGTCCGGTCGATGCGACGGGATTTCGCCGATATCGACCGCCCAGAGGGCGCGGCGGACGGTGGCGAGGTCCTGCGGGTCGCTGATTTCCTCGTGTCGAAGAAACTCCGCCCAGGCGCCGTCCGGCGTGTCGCAGAAGTAGTGGTTCAGCTCGTCCGGCGCGTTCCACCGGCCGGCGGATTGCGACGAATCCTCCCGCAGAAAGGGAAAGCGGGGATCGGCGTGGCGATAGGCGATCACGTCGCCGGCGATGACGCCAATGCTCGGGCGAGCTCGCGGACCCTTTGGGGGCCGTCGTCTTCCGGCGACCACTCGTCGCCGAGCGTCTGCGCGGGGGTTTTGCCGTCGAGCCGTTCGCGGGGCCGGTCGAACCAGCGCCGGACCCCGATGTCGTTGTATGCGCCGGCCAGGTCCCCGGCCACGAAGGCGAGAAAGTGAAGCCGGGTGGCAATCGCGTCCGGGGTGGAGCGGTTGCCGGAAATGTAGCGCCGTGCACTGGACTGGGAGATGCTGAGGAGGCGCGTCAGCAGTTCCACTCCCAGGATGTCCTGCAGCGTGCGCCACTCGTACGCGGGGGCCGGGGACTGCTCGAGGGCCTCGTTCATCTTCTCCAGGAGCGTGGAAAGCCGGGCGGCATCGGAGCCGGGCATCCGGTGAAGTTCCGCAAGGAAGTTTCGGCCGATGCCGGCTTCGGCCATGCCCGTTTCGAGCCCCTGAATTGCGGATTCGTCCAGGCAGGTGACGGGACGCAAGAGCAGGCCCATCGCGTCGGCGCGCGTCAGCGCCCCGATTGCCGCGGAGGCAAGCCTCGGGTCGTCGAACGGACTGAATATGGAGATTGGTCATGGTCCAAATGTATGCCATGGCTGCGGCCAGGTCAATGCTGACTGGTCTAGGCTGACTGGTCTAGGCCAGCGCGAGTTCGCGAGGCGGGAGTCGTGTCGATCGTTTACGGCCGGTGTGTCGGAGGGATGGGATTGGCCTAGCGCACCCGGCGGACGGGGGGAGCTGGACGAAATTGATTCGCTATCGGCCACCCAAACGGGCTCAAGCAGGCTCAAACGGGGACACTGGGATGATCGAATCGGCGGCTTTCAGGGCGGATTCCGTCCCCAAACGGCCCCAAAACGAACCGGCGGCCGTACGGCGCGGTGGGCGGCGTTGACCGTGAAGGGTGAGCGGATGACCAGCGAGCTGATCGACTTCACGACGCTGGTGCGGCGCGATGATCCACAGTCCGCGCGGGACGAGGCTGGCCGCATGGCCCGCGCGGTCCCGGAGTTCGAGCGTCGGCATCCGTTTCTCGGCAACGCCGCATCGGCGCATCAGCTCCTCGTGCATGACGACGGGCGCGCCCTGGCGGGCCTCCCACCTGTCCGGCAACCACTCGCCGATCGCAGCGAAGAGCCCGTTCAGCCGCTATTCCCAGTCATCGACGCGCCGGCGTATATGCTGCGCGTCGACGGTGTCGCTTGTGACGTCTTCGAGAACCGTGCCCATCGAACCGTTCCGCGCTGCCGCTCGCCCGGCCGGCCGTTCATTGTCCGCGCCGGGGCGGCCCCAGGATACCTTATATGGAGCGGCGGGAGGCGTTTCAAATTCGTGCCGCGCCCGCAGCATGCCTCCTCTCCCCCCGATCCCGTCGATCTCCATCACCGCAGGCCCTCCGCCGCGCCTTCAAAGATAAAGTCGTTCAGAAACATGCGCTGGCCGAACAGGTTGCGCTCGACTTCGGTCAATGCGGCTTCGCTGCAGATGTCGTCCCATCCGTCCCGGATGGCGACGATTTGACGGGCGATGATGTCCTTCGCCGCTTTCTCGCCGAGCTGGAAATTGGGCGCGACCTCCAGGCAGGTCGCAAGTGTGCTCGTCCGATTGTCGCCGACGATCAGCATCGCCTGGCCGGCCACATTGCCGGAACGTCTCTGCGGGCAGATGTCATAGGCAGGCGTCAGGGTCAGGTGTTCTCCGTCCCAGAAGCCCGCATGGTTGCGGGCGTGATCGTCGCTGTTGCCGCACAGGATGTTGAACGCGAGCCGTCCGTACAGCTCGTGCAACGTCGCCTTCGGCGAGATGAAGCGGTGCCGGACGATTTCCGCGAGGTCTTCATAGCTGGCGTAACGCGCCATCATTTCGTCGAGACCGAACAGCGTCAGCGCCGAGACCATCGCCTTGCGCGTCCAGCCGTCTTTCGCCTTTGAGCGGTCGAAACGCTCGACCAGCAGTACGTCCTTGCCGGCGACATGCGCAAGACGCACGGGAGCGACGTTGAGCCCTGCCTTGGCCGCAAGGCGCATGGCGACATATTCGGCCTTCACCACGTTGTAGGTGTCGGTCGAAGACGAGAACTTGGCGATCGTCTTCGTGTCGCCGTCCCGGATCATCGCCTTCGGGCGCGCGCCGCCGAGCGACGTACCGTGGAACAGCGCCCGATCGAGATCGGGCGTCAGCGGTTCGCCTTTCTCGACTTTCTCTGCGGCGCTCTGAAGTTCTTCGAGCGTCGCGGTTCGAGCGTCGCGCGGCATGTACTCGGAAGGGGAGTGCTGGAAGTCCAGAGCGCCGATGCGGTCGGAGCCGGACTCCAGTAGATAGGTCAGCTCGTCGAGCGAAGCGGTGTCGACATCCTTGCCCTTGCGTCCGAAGGTCCGGTTCAGGATGACGCGACGGCCCCACGCATCGGGCGCGGCGTCGCGCAGGCATCCGGCCATGCTCAGCCCGGTTTCGGGCGCGATCGCTCCGCTGCGCAGCGGCAGTTCCGGCTCGTAGATCGGAACGCGGTCATTGCGGTCCAGATAGCTCTGACCGTAATTGAAGATCAGCCGTTCGCCGGCCCGCCCGATGCGGCCGGCGACAACCGGTGCCGTTGCGCCGGGCAGCCATATCCAGACGTAGGCTTCATCCGGCGCTTTCGTGTCGGGTCGATCAGAAGTCATCTTTCACCCTCGACGTTCCCGTGCGGACGGATTGCGGCAGCAGGGTGAGCTTGTCGCGTTCCATCGACAGATGGCGCGTCAGCGTTGTCGGTTCGGCTTCGAACAGGCGCAGCCCGACAATCGCGGCCACCTCGAAGGCCGCGCCGATGGAAGAGCCCATTTCGCCTTTCTCGATGCGGTGCACGAGGCCGCGCGAAACCCCGGCGCGTTCGGCGACATCGGCGACTGTGAGGTCGCGTTCGATGCGCGCGGTGCGGATCATCAGCCCGAAAAGCTCCGCGGCTTCGCGGGAATAGCGGGAATAGCTTCTGTGTGCGGGTTTCGCCATTGTTCCGTTTGCTCCATAAATAGGTCACAAAAAGGTACCATGCCTCATTTATGGAGCATTCGAACAGATCTCAAGCGAGTCGGAAAGCTTGCGTTCCACAAATCGATCGTGAAATACATCTATGATCCGTTTATAGAACATAATTTTGGAGTCCAGCCACCATACAAAGCCTGTGTTGGCTCAAAGCCGAATGGCGCTTCGCGCAAAAGAGCGTGAAAGCATGTGGGTTCCGGTGCAGGGATACGGCATGGAAAGGCGCGGATGAATCGGGCGTCGCGGGTTCTGGCCGCTGGCGCTGCTCTGGCAGCTGACCGGGGTCGTGGCTCAGGCGGCGATGCGGTTCGGGCCGGACGCGGTCGCGGTGGGGCGGCTGGGGCCGTTGCTGGCACCGGTGGCGATGTAGGGGGTGTCCCTGGCGCCGTTCGCACCCTGCGGCCTGTCGCTCGCGCTCGGCGGGCGGGCGGCGGCGGTCCGGAGGATGTCGCGCCGGTCGGTGGCCGGCAGCGACAGGAAGGCGTCAGCCACGGGCGGCGGCCCCCGCGTCGAGCGCATCGGCCAGCCAGGCCGGCATGTCGGCCGAGCGGAGCCTGGCGAACGCTTCCGGGCCGATCGCGGCTTCGATCCTGGCGACCGCCTCCGGCGTCGCGTTGTCCTTGCCGAGATACCACAGCGCCGCCAGCGCGAGGCCGGCCGGCTCGCCGGCGAACTGGAGCCGGCGGCGGTTCGAGGTGTGGATCATCCGGACCGTGGTGCTGCCGATCCGGATCGGGCGGCTCGAAGCGCTGGTATGGTACACGGGCTCCATCGGCGCCTGGGTGCTGAGCCCGAGGCGGCAGGCGGCCTCGGCGCCGTGGACCTGGACGGTCTCGCCGTTGTCCCGGAAGATGGCCCGGACTACCTCGGCGACGCCCGGATGCACGTTACCGACGAAACGGCTCTTTCTGGGCCGGACGAAGACGCCCCGCGAGAGCCGCTCGATGCCGCCGTCCGCGACGATGCGCGCGAGCGCCCGGTCGACGGCGCCGCGCGAACCCAGGGCGGCGAAGCGCGAGGTCGTGAACGGCCGGCCCCTCGGGAACTTGCGGATGTCGGCCCTGATGGCTTCCGCGACGGACATGGCGGGTTTCCCTATGTCCGAAAAAATAAGTGCTTTACCAACATAATTCAAGAGCCGCGGCAGCGCTGCTAACGGCGGTCGGCGGGCCAGCCGCGCAGTTCACGCGTCAACAGGCAGGCGATCTCGGACAGCCGGTGCAGACGGCTGCGGTCCACCGGCAGCCGGGCATCCAGGGCCGGCGACGTCATCCGCTCGTCATTGGTATAGAGGTCGAGGGTGCCGGGAATTGCCATTCGCGGAACATCCCCTATTCCGCTGCTTGCTCCACGCGGCGTGCAGGCGTAATTTCGGCCCTTGTCCAGGCAGATTGCGGCTCGCGCGGACTCTTCCGTCGAGTCTCCAAGTCGGTGCAGCTTCGCCATCCCACGCTGCTCACCGGCGAGCAATACGCTGCCACCCAGGCGTGGCGCGGCGCACGGCTTGAACGGTGCCCGAACCATCCGGACGGCGGCTGCTCGTTCGCACGGCACGGCACTTATACCCGCAAGACGCCGCGCAACATACGCGTCGCCCGCTGGTACTGCCGGGAGAGCCATACCACCTTCAACCTGCTGCCCGACTGCCTGGCGGCACGTCTGCCTGGAACCCTCGACACGCTGGAAAAGGTCGTCGCCCATGCCGAGCAATCGGAGAGTCTGACCGCGGCGGCCAAGGCGCTACGCCGCGACGCCGTCGACCTTCCGGGCGCCATCCGCTGGGTCCGGCGCCGGATACGGCTCGTTCATCGGCTTCTCGCCACCGTCCCCGATCTGCACCCCGAACGGCGCCGGCCCCGCGCCAAGAAAATCACCGCCCTTCGCGCTCGCCTCGGCACCGACAGGGCCCTGACGACACTGCGCCGCCGTCTCGCGCCGCAGTTACCGGCGCTGCCGATGCCGCTCGGATTCCAACACAAGATGGGCCATGACCCGCCGCCGCCGAGCGCCTAGCGTCCCGGTTCCTGCGGTCCGAACCGCAGGGAAGCCTGCGCGACCGGGGATATTCGGAGGGGGAAATGACAGCGGCGGTTCGGCGGAACTCAAACGGCGTCGGGCAACAGGGACTGTTGTCCGAGATGCGCCCGGTGGCGGGTTATCTGCGCTCCGCCACCCGTCTCGAAGGAGACTCGCTCCGCAAGCAACTCCAAGCGGTCGTCCGCTACGCGCGCTACCGCGACATGCAGCTCATTCGAATCTATTGCGACGAGTGCGGGAGCGGTCTGAGGAATGGCGGCCAATCCGGCCTTCGGCAGATGCTCCGCGACATCGAACGCGCCACGGGAGATTTTGACGCCGTCCTGCTCCTCGATCCCAGCCGCCGGGGCCGCTTCGGCGCTCCCGGCCGGGTTCCCCCGCTTGAGTACCGATGCAGGCAAGCCGGCATCGAGGTTCACTATTGCGCCGTGGTATCCGAATTCGACCGGAGCTCGTATGCCGGCACTGTCAGGCGGCTCAAACGCGTCATGGCCGACGAGGACGGGCGTGAACCGTCCTCGCGACTGCGCCCGTCGACGGAACGACGCCCGGGATGAGGCTCCAGTGACCGGCAACCCGAATTCCAGGCCGGAGCCCCGACCCGGCAGGGCGGAAGCGAGGCGGCGTGCCGTCGCCTATCTCCGGATGTCGACCGAGCACCAGCAATATTCGACCGAGAACCAGATCGCGGTTATCGAGCGCTACGCCGCCGGGCACGACATGGAGATCGTCGCCCGCTTTTCGGACGAAGCCAGGAGCGGCCTGCGATACGAGAACCGCCCGGGCATGCGGCAGATGCTGGAAGACGCGAAACGGGAGGACTCCGGCTTCGACACCATCCTGGTCTACGATGTAAGCCGCTGGGGCCGGTTTCAGAACCCCGACCAGAGCGCGGCCATCGAGTATGCCTGCCAGGAAGCCGACGTCGAAGTCCACTACTGCATGGAGGAGTTCGTCAACGACGGCAGTCCGGTGTCCAACATCGTCAAGGCCGTCAAGCGCTCCATGGCCGCCGAATATGCCCGCGAGCTTTCGAACAAGGTGTTTGCCGGCCAGTGCCGGCTGATCCGGCTCGGATTCCGCCAGGGCGGCATGGCCGGCTACGGGCTGCGCCGCATGCGCATCGACCAGCACCGCGAGCCCCAGGGGGTTCTCGAGCGCGGCCAGTACAAGAGCCTGCAGACCGACCGGGTAATCCTGGTTCCCGGACCGGACGAAGAAGCCGAGACCGTCCGCTGGATGTACCGCCAGTTCGTCGAGGGCGGCAGGCTGGAAGGCGAGATCGCCGCGCTGCTCAACGAGAAGGGCATCGTGACGGATCTCGGTCGGCCCTGGACGCGGGGCACCGTCCACCAGGTGCTGACCAACGAGAAGTATATCGGCCACAACGTCTACAACCGGCACTCCTTCAAGCTGAAGCAGACGCACAGGAACAACCCGCAGGAAGAATGGGTGCGGGCGGACAACGTATTCGAGCCGATCGTCGATCAGAGCCTGTTCTTCACTGCCCAGGGCATGATCCGGGAACGGAACCGGCGATTCTCCGACGACGAGATGCTGGACCGCCTCCGGCGGCTCCTGGAAGAAAAGGGCTTTCTCTCCGGTCTCGTGATCGACGAGACCGACAACATGCCGTCGAGCGGAACCTATGCCGCGCGCTTCGGCAGTCTGGTCCGCGCCTACTCGCTGGTCGGCTTCACCCCGGATCGCGACTACCGGTATATCGAGATCAACCGGGCGCTCCGCCGCAAGCACGCCTCGATCGTCGACGCGACCATCGCCGAAATCGAAAAGCTCGGCGGCGCCGTCTCGCGCGAACCCGGTTCCGATCTCCTGACTGTCAACGGCGAGTTCACCGCTTCTATCGTGCTGTCCCGCTGCCGCCGCACGAAGGCCGGATCGAAGCGATGGAAGATCCGGCTCGACGCCGGGCTTGCACCCGACCTGACGGTCGCAGTTCGAATGGACGGCGCGAACGAAGCGGCCCACGACTACTACCTGCTGCCGCTGCCGATACTGGACACGAACCGGCTCCGGCTCGCGGAGCAGAACGGGCTGATCCTGGACGCCTTCCGGTTCGACTCTCTCGAATACTTCTTCGCCATGGCCGAGCGGGCTCGCATTTCGGAGCTCGCCTCATGACCGGCCCGGGCGACGGCATCGAGATCGAACTCATTCCGGTCGACCGGATCAAGGTCCTCAATCCCCGGGAGCGCGACTGCAAGAAGTTCCGGGAGATCGTCGACAGTATCGGGAGGGTCGGCCTCAAGCAGCCGATCAAGGTCACACGCCTCAACGGCTCGGGAGGCGACGCCGAATACGGGCTGGTCTACGGCCAGGGCCGGCTGGAGGCGTTCATCGCGCTGGGTGAGAAAGAGA
>JAJEAZ010000474.1 GCA_022824105.1 Alphaproteobacteria bacterium | reverse complement strand
CCCCTGCCCCCAACTGGCGGCGATGCCGGCCGCAAGGCTCGCGCCCGCCGCCGAAGCCCTCGCCCTGGCTCTACCGGATTCACACATCGGGGTCCGGGTCAGGCTCCGGCGGTTGAACCTGTTCTCCACCGGCTGCGGCGGCATCGGGAGCCATGGTTGGACCCCGGCTCGGGGGTCGGGGTGACGATAATGGGCCGTGATCTTTCCATGAGTCTGAAGTCAATGCCGCGTCGGGCGCATCCCGGTGAAGGAGGGCGAGGAGGGCCGGCTGATCGAATGCAATATCGGCGGGCGGATGTTCGTCGGCCTGCCGGACACGCCCGGGTTCGAGGCATGGCGCGAACGGCAGGGGCGTCGCGAGGAGCACGAAAAGGAAGCCCTGGCCGCGCAGCCCGGCAGAGACGGCCCCGCATGACAAAACATGACATTTCCGCAGCGCCGCCGGGCAAAAACATGACAATTCATGACATCCCCGCAGGGGTCCCCACCGCGCACACCCCCGACCGACCGACCCGGCCCTCTTCACGCCGTGCCTCTTCACGTCACGCCTCCTCCGTCATGCCCGGAACAAGTCCGGGCATGATGGAGGGGGGAAGCGCAAGAGGCGTGCGGACCTTCGGCCGCGAGAGCGGAGGTCACGACAAGAACATGACATTTCATGACACGGTGCGGGGGTGTTCCGGCTTTCTTCCCGGCATGACGGGAAGAAGGCTGTTGCTGTCCGTTTCAGCTTTGGCGGGCGGGGTCCGGCTGCCACGGCCGCAATTCTCCTCGCGGCGCGGGAACGTCCGGGGCCAGCGCCATGTGATGCACCCGGTCCGCCGGTTCGCCCGCGACCCGGACGCCCGCTGCCTCAGCCGGGCCGAAGCCGAGCGGCGCGTAATAGTCCCGTTCGCCGATCAGGAACACATGCGGCCAGCCGGCGGCGCGCGCGGCGTCGAGGGTCCGGCGCATGAGAGCGCGGCCGACCCCCCGGCCGCGCAGCTCCGGCTCCACCGCGAGCGGGCCGAGCAGCAGGGCGCGGGCGCCCTCCTCCCCGACCGCGACCGGCGTCTGCTGCACGCTGCCGACCAGGCGGCCGTCCATCCGCGCGGCGAAGGAAAGCGCCGGGCAGGGCGGGCTGCCGGCGCGCAGGCGATAGGAGGACTTCTCCCTGCGGTCCGGCCCGAACACAAGGTCGAGCAGGGCCTCCACTGCAGGCCGGTCGGAGAATTCAAGCGAAGAAATCTGGAGAGAACGCATGGTCGGAAGGCTCCCGGACGGACAAAACGGCGGCGGTGCCGGCCGGAGCCGTGTCCGGCCGGTTCAGCCGCGTCGTCGTCGGAGCCAGCGAACCATGGATGCAAGACTAACCCGGATTTCCTGCCCTTGTCACGACCCGAACAGGGCAGGTCACTCCAACCAGACGGGGTCTTTCAGGCCGGCGACGAACGCCTCGTGCGCGGCGAGTTCCTCCGGCGTCGGCGCATGGGGGCGCGGCGGCCGGAACCCGCTGCGGCCCTGCTGCCTGCCCACCTCTCCGCCGGCGCCGGGCGCGGCCTGGAAGGCCAGGCCCGGCTGGCGGCCGCCGGTCAGATGCAGATAGACCTCCGCCAGCAGGCGGCAATCGATCAGCGCCCCGTGCAGCGTGCGTTCCGACTTGTCGATCTCGAACCGCGTGCAGAGCGCATCCAGGCTGTTGGGAGCCCCCGCGAAGCGCCGGCGCGCCATCTGCAGCGTATCGACCAGCCGGTCCCCGGCGATCGGCGGGTGGCCCAGACGGGCGAATTCGGCGTTGAGGAACCCCGCATCGAACGGCGCGTTGTGGATCACCAGCGGCGCATCGCCGACAAATTCCAGGAACCTGTCCGCGATCTCCGCGAAAGGCGGCTTGTCCGACAGGAACTCCTCCGACAGCTCATGGATCCGGTATGCGTCGGGCGGCATGTCGCGCTCGGGATTGATATAGCTGTGCCAGACCTCGCCGGTCGGCACGCGGTGGACCAACTCCAGCGCGCCGATCTCCACGATCCGGTGCCCCTCGGCGGGCTCCAGCCCCGTCGTCTCGGTGTCGAGGACGATCTCACGCATGCGGCATTCTCCTCTTGCCGAGACGCTGGCGCAGCATGGCGTTCAGCCGGTCGCGCGTCAGCCGCAGGCCGGCCCCGGTCGGCACCACGACATCGGCCCGCTTGCGCTTCACCGCATCGGGCGTCTGCTTCGCCCGCACGGAGTCCAGGAGTTCCCGCGTGACGCCCGGCCGGGCCAGTACGCGGGCGGCCTGTATGCGCGCCGGCGCCGAGACCACGACGGTCCAGTCGCAGCGCTTCTCGCCTCCGGTCTCGAACAGCAGCGGCACGTCCCGGACCACGGCCCGCCGGCGCTCGCGGGCGGCCCGGCGCAGGAAGGCGCGCTCGGCCCGCCCGACGAGCGGATGCACGATGCGCTCCAGCCGCCGCAGCGCTTCGGTGTCCGCGAAGACGAGGTCGCCGAGTGCGCGCCGGTTGACCGCGCCTTCGCATACCGTGCCTGGGAACGCCGCCTCGATCGGCGCCACCGCCGCCCCGCCCGGCGCCATCATGCGGTGCACCTCGGCATCGGCGTCGAAGACCGGCAGGCCGGCGGCCCGGAGCATGGCGGCGGCGGTGCTCTTGCCCATGCCGATGGAGCCGGTGAGGCCGATCACGCGGGGGCGTGTGCGCCGGCGTTTCACAGCCCGGCCAGCACGCTCTCGCGGAGCGCCTCGTCCACGTCCGGATCGGTCCCGAACCAGGCCGCGAAACCGGGCCGGGCCTGGTGCAGCAGCATGCCGAGCCCGTCCACCGCCGCGAGGCCGCGCCGGCGCGCGGCGGCAAGCAGCGGCGTTTCCAGCGGCACATAGACGATGTCGTCCACGACGGCGCCCGCCGGCAGGGCGTCGAGCGCAATCTCCAGCGGCGGGCCGCCCGTCATGCCGAGGCTCGTCGTGTTGACCAGAAGGCCCGCCCCGTCGAGCGCGGCGCTGCGCTCCTCCCAGGCAACCGTCACGATCGGCCCGCCAACGGTCTCGGCGACCCGTTCGGCGCGCTCGGCCGTGCGGTTCGCGAGGCGCACTTCCGAAGCGCCTGCATCCACGAGCGCCGCTGCTACCGCCCGCGCCGAGCCGCCCGCGCCCAGCACGACAGCCACGCCCGGCCGCCAATCCGGCGCAGACGCGCGGAGATGCTCCAGGAAACCGTAGGCATCGGTGTTGCTGCCATGCAGGGACCCGTCTTCCAGCGCGACCACCGTGTTGACCGCGCCGATCCGCCGGGCGACGGAATCCGTCTCGTCCACCGCCCGGAGCGCCGTTTCCTTGTGCGGCAGGGTGACATTGGTGCCGGAGAAGCCCAGGCGCGGCAGCATGCGGATGGCGTCGTAGCCGTCTTCGGGGCGCACGGAATAGGGGATGTAGGCGCCGTCTATGCCGTAGCGCGCGAGCCAGTAGCCGTGGATCGCGGGCGAGCGCGAATGCGACACCGGCCAGCCCATGATGCCGGACACTTTCGCCGCCCCGGTCAACATGCCCATTCCGGCACCCCCTCGCTTCGCAGGAACTCCAGCAGCGGCAGGAGCGGCAGGCCCAGCACCGTGAAGAAATCCCCATCCACGCGCTCAAACAGCTGCGCGCCCGGCCCTTCCAGCTGGTAGGCGCCCACCGATTCGAGCGCCGCCGGACCGACGATCTCCAGATAGGCGTCGATGGCCGCCGGGGACAAGGGACGCACAGCGAGCCGGGCGCGCTCCGTTCGTCGCCACCGGACGGCTCCGTCCCTCATTGCAACGGCGGCCGTCACCAGCTCATGCGTCCGGCCCGAAAAGGCGGCGAGATGCGCGGCTGCTTCCTCCCGGTGGCGCGGCTTGTCGAAGCGCCGGTCGCCCAGGACGAGCAATTGGTCGGCCCCGAGGACGAGCCGGTCGGGATGAGCCGCCGAAACGGCCGCGGCCTTCGCTTCCGCCAGCGCGAGCGCAAGGGAGTCGTGGTCGAGCGCCTTGAGACCCGCCTTCAACGCCTCTTCGTCCACACCCGAACCGATCTGCTCGACGCGCACGCCGGCGGCGTCGAGCAGGCGTTTTCGCACCGCGCTTGCCGAGGCCAGGATCGGCGGTTCAACCGGCGGCGCTGTCATGGGCGCGCCGTTCCAGGAGGCGGATGATGCCCGCCGCGGTTTCCTCGATGGACCGGCGGGTGACGTCGATGGACGGCCATCCCTTTTCCGCGAAAACGCGGCGCGATGCGGCGACTTCGGTCCGCACCCGGTCGAGGTCCACATAGTCGGTCTCGCGCTGTTCGTGGAGCGAACGCAGCCGGTTGCGGCGCACCTGCACCAGCCGGCCGGGATCCACCGTGAGGCCGACCACAAGCGGGCGCTTCAACTGCATGACCCGGTCCGGCAGCGGCACCTCGGGCACGAAGGGCACATTCGCCGCCTTGTAGCCGAGATTGGCCAGGTAGATGCAGGTCGGCGTCTTCGAGCTGCGGGACACGCCGATGACGACGACGTCCGCCTCGTCGAGATCATCGCTCATCTGGCCATCATCGTGCACCATGGTGAACTGCATGGCATCGATGCGGGCGAAATACTCCTCGTCGAGCTTCTGGCGCCGGCCGGGCCGATGGTGCGCCGGCCGGCCGGCCCATTCGCTGATCGCCGTAACGGACGCGTCGAGCAGCGAGACGAACGGCGCGCCGGCCTCACGGCAGGCGACTTCGAGCAGGTGGCGGAGTTCGTCATTGACGACGGTTGCGAGAACCACCCCCGGCGCCGCCCGGATGCCTTCGATCACGCCGAGCAGCTGGTCCCTTTTGCGGATGAGGACCCAGAAATGCTCCCGGACCTCGATGCCGTCGAACTGGCTGACGCAGGCCCGGCCGAGCGTGCGCACCGTTTCTCCGGTCGCATCGGAGACCAGATGCAGATGGACGACCGGATTATCCACGAAACCTCCGGGGAAAAGCGGTGCAGAACCGGCCCCGACTGATAACACACCCGACTCTCCCGCCGCGCCCCCAAACCTTCCCCAGCCGGAA
>JAJEAZ010000457.1 GCA_022824105.1 Alphaproteobacteria bacterium | reverse complement strand
CGCGGCGAACCTGCTCGAGGAAGCCGGTCTGGGTGTGCAGGCGCGCGACCTCGTACTCGTCCTTGATCGCGAGCAGCTTGAAGTAACTGCGTGCAACGGCGTCGGTCAGTGTCTCGCTGCCCGTTATGCGCTGCTCCTCGTCGCGGATTTCGGCGATGAGCTCCGCGTAATCGGTCGCCAGCTCCTCGTCCTGGTAGTCGACGAGAAACGCACGGCGCCGCGCGATGACGTCGTCGAGCGTCTCGTCGGCCGGCTGCGTATCGCCGTTCAATGCCGCATCGAGCTGCTCGCGGTCGGCAGCGGCAACGCGGCCCCAAGCGAATGCCTGCTTGTTCTCGTCGATCTTGACGCCGTTGAGTTCGATCGCGCGCTCGAGTGCCGCTTCGCTGAGCGGCACGAGTCCCTGCTGATACGCGTAGCCGAGCAGCAGCACGTTGGCGTAGATCGTGTCGCCCATGAGGCGTGCGGCGAGACCGTTCGCATCGACGGCCGACATGTCGGCGACCGCGGCGTCGATCGCCGCGAGCCTGTCGCCCGCGCGCAGGTTGGCGTCGCGATGCCTGACGAAATCGCCCGTCGCCATCTCGGCCGAGTTGACGACGGCGCGCGTCCGCTCGCCGTAGGTCACCGAGGCTTTCGGTGACGAGCTGACGACGAGATCGCAGCCGATCAGCGCGTCGGCGCGCGCATGCTCGATACGCACCTGGTTGATCTCCGCGGGTTCATTGGCGATGCGGATGTAGCTCAGGACCGGGCCGAACTTCTGCGCAAAGCCCATGAAATCGAGCACCGAGGAACCCTTGCCCTCGAGGTGCGCGGCCATCGTGATCAGCGCGCCGACCGTGATCACACCTGTGCCGCCGACGCCCGTGACGAGCAGGTCAAAGCAGTCGTCGATGGACATCTGCGCGGGAGCCGGCAGCGAGGAGACATCGGCCTCGTGCGTCGCGCCGTCGGGCGCCTGGCGCTTGCCCTCGACCGTGACGAAGCTCGGGCAAAAGCCGTTGACGCAGGAGTAATCCTTGTTGCAGCTGTTCTGGTCGATCTGCCGCTTGCGGCCAAACGGTGTTTCCTTGGGGATAACCGACAGGCAGTTCGACTCGACCGAGCAGTCGCCGCAGCCCTCGCAGACGAGGTCGTTGATGACGACGAACTTGTTCGGGTCGTCGAGCTGGCCGCGCTTGCGCCGGCGGCGCTTCTCCGCGGCGCAGGTCTGCACATAGACGAGGCCCGAAACGCCCTCGATCTCCCGGAGCTCGATCTGGACCTGGTTCAACTCCGAGCGGTGCTTCACCACCGTGCCCGGCGCGAGGTCGCGCGCCTTTTCGTAGGCTTCCGGCGTGTCGGTGACGAGATAGACCGGCTTCACGCCCTCGGCGGCAAGCTGCTGCGTCACCATCGCGGGCGACAGCGGCCCGTCCACCGGCTGGCCGCCGGTCATGGCGACGGCGTCGTTGTAGAGCACCTTGTAGGTCATGTTGGCGCCCGACGCGACGGCGGCGCGCACCGCCAGGATGCCGGAATGGTAGTAGGTGCCGTCGCCGATATTCTGGAAGATGTGCGGCGTCTCGACGAAATGGTGCAGCCCGGCCCAGGTCGCGCCTTCCGCGCCCATATGGGTATAGGTGGCGGTCTTGTCCGGATCGACCCACTGCGCCATGAAATGGCAGCCGATGCCCGAAAAGGCCCGCGACCCGTCCGGCAGCCGCGTGCCGGAATTGTGCGGGCAGCCCGAGCAGAAGGAGGGCGTTCGCACAAGGCTCGGCTGGTTGCCGCCCGACTGGCGCGTGACTTCGCGTATCGCCGCCAGGCGGGACTCGAAGCGCGAGATGTCAGCCATCCGGCCGAGCCGGGAGAGAATGGCCTCGGCCACTTCCTCGGGCTGCAATTCCCCGTGGGTCCGCAGCAGCTCCCGCCCGTCCTCGTCGGTCTTGCCGACGACCCGGGGCCGGCGGTCGGCCGGCGTGCCGAAGAGAAGCTCCTTGATCTGCGGCTCGATCAGCCCGCGCTTTTCCTCGACGACGATGATCTCGTCCAGGCCCTCGCAGAAGGCGCGCATGCCTTCCGGCTCGATCGGCCAGGAGAGCGCCACCTTGTAAACCGAGAGCCCGAGCTCGCGTGCGGTCGCGTCGTCGATGCCGAGCGCCGAGAGCGCCTGCCGTGTATCCAGGTATGACTTGCCGGTCGTGACGATGCCGATCCGCCGGCCCGGGCCGCCGACCGTCACCCGGTCCAGCCGGTTCGCGCGCACGAAGGCAACGGCCGCCGGCAGCTTGACATGGTGCAGGCGGGGTTCCTGTTCGACCCAGACATCCGGCCAGCGGATGTTGGGCCCGCCCTCCGGCATCTCGAAATCGGCCGGCAGCCGGATCTGTACCCGGTCGGGATCGATATCTACGGTCGCCGTCGAATCGACCGTGTCCGTGACGCAGATGAAACCCGCCCAGAGACCCGCATAGCGCGACATGGCGAAGCCGTAGAGGCCGAAGTCGAGGAACTCCTGGACCCCTGACGGGTTCAGGATCGGCACCATGGCATCGACGAAGGCGAACTCGCTCTGATGCGCCGTCGTGGAGCTCTTGGCGATGTGGTCGTCGCCCGCGAGCGCAATGACGCCGCCCTGCGGATGCGTGCCGAACAGGTTGGCATGCTTGAGCGCATCGCCGGTCCGGTCCACGCCGGGCCCCTTGCCGTACCAGATGCTGAAGACGCCGTCATATTTCGCATCGCCGAAGAAGCCGGACTGCTGCGTTCCCCAGACGGACGTGGCGGCGAGGTCTTCGTTGACGCCCGCCTTGAAGACGATGTGGTGGTCCTGAAGATGCTTGCGCGCCGCCCAAAGCTGCTGGTCGTAGCCGCCGAGGGGAGAGCCGCGATAGCCGGAAATGAAGCCGGCGGTATTCAGGCCGGCCGCAAGGTCCCGGCGGCGCTGCACCAGCGGCAACCGCACCAGGGCCTGGGCCCCGGTCAGCAGGACCCGTCCTTCGTCCAGATTGTATTTGTCGTCGAGCTTGACTTGCGCAAGCGCCATATCCGGGCTCCTGGGGCCAGGGCCTTACCTCGCAGGCCGTGCCCCCGATTATCTACGATGAAGCGGCATTTCGTCCATGGGGCACACTATTCGGCGTCGGACCGGGTGCGGGCCCAGCTTTCCTTGATGACCGTCAGCAGGTGGCGTTCGCGCACGGTGTCGATCGAAGCGGAAACGGTCATGCCCGCGCGCAGCGGAGGCGCGCCCGGTCGTTCCTGGAGCTTCAGGCGCACCGGCAGCCGTTGCACCACCTTGACCCAGTTTCCGGTCGCGTTCTGCGGCGGCAGCACGGCGAATTCCGCGCCTGTCGCCGGGCTGATGCTGTCCACGACCGCCTGCCACACGAACTCCGGATAGGCATCGACCACAACCGTCGCCTTCTGGCCGACGCGGACATGGGTCAGTTCCGTCTCCTTCAGATTGGCTTCGACCCAGGGCTGCCGCCGGGCGATGATCGAGAAAACGGGCTTGCCGGACTGGACATATTCGCCGGCCTGCAATTTGACATTGCTGACGATGCCGCCGACCGCAGCATGGACGACGGTGCGTTCGAGATCGAGCCGGGCCGCATCGCGCAGCGATTGCTTCTCCCGGTACATCGGGTGGCTCTCGACCGGCGTGTCGAGCGCCCCGCCCAATTCCACCAGCACCCGGTTCATCCGCTTCCGGGCCACCTCCGCCTGCTTGCGGACCACCTCGGTCCGCTGACGGGCGACCGCCAGATCGTGCTCCGCCGCTTCCAGCTTGATCCGGGCCGCGGCGCCGCGCCGCTGCAGGCTGCGAAACCGTTTCACCTGCGCCTTGTGGTAGCGAACGGCCTCAAGCGCCTCGCGCCGCTCGCCCTCCGTTACCTCCAACTCGCTTGCCGCGACGTCATATTCGGCCCGCAGGCTGAGCAATTCATCGCGCACCATTCCCAGTTCCGCCTCGGCGCGTGCGAGGCGAATCTCGACAGGAACGGAATCGATCCGGAAGAGCAGGTCGCCGGTGCGGACTTCCTGATGGTCGCGCACGGCGACATCCACGACCCGTCCCTCGATATCGGCGCTGACCTGGACGATGTCGTTCTTCACATAGGCGTTTTCGGTCGTCACATAACGTCCGCCGGTGAGATAGACATAGGCTCCGACCGCTATCGCGGCGAGCGGAACCACGATCAGCAGGAACAGGCGGGTCAGGGCCCGGCTTATGCGGCGCAAACTCATTGGGCTGCCATCTGTCGGTCGGCCGCACTGGCCGTCTGGTTGCTGTTCTGGAGCATTTCCTGCAAACGGGCCTTGACCGTTATGAGCGCTTCCACGGCCTTGTCGTGTTCGGCTTCGTCGAGGTCGCTCAGGGCTTCGTGAATCGTCTCAAGGGCGATCGTGCGCATGGAGCGTTCGATCGCTTCGGCCTTGGGCGTCAGGTGTATACGCCTTACACGCCGGTCCGCAGGGTCGGCCTCGCGCACGACGAAGCCGTTATCCTCAAGCCGGTCGATCAGGCGGCCGGCAGAACCCTTTTCCATTTCCATGGTCTCGGCGAGCTCCGACTGGGTGCAGCCCGGCTGGCGGTAGATGCGCGTGAGCGCCAGCCATTGCGAGCGCGTGAGGCCGAAATCCCGCACCCGGCGGTCGAACTCCGTGCGCAGCAGCCGGGCGACATCGGACACCAGAAATCCGAAATAGCGTTCGTCTTCCATGCGTTGAGGAACCCGGAATTAGTTACCTAGGCGACTTTATGCACAGATATAGTCGCTCAGGCAACGAAATCAAGGCCCGATTCGACACACCCGAATCGGCAATGCAACCGCTCAGGCGCCGCCGCAGGCGCCGCCGCCAAGCACGCAGAACCTGGCGCAATGCACATGGTTGAGCGGCACCGGTCCCGCAGCCTCCGCCAGCGTCCCGCCCAGCTCGAAGCGCGGATCGTAGGGCAGGAGCGTGCAAGCGACGACGACGGGCTTCGCCGCGCCCCGGCGCTTCACGACCATGCGGGAGGACGAGCACATGATGTCCGCGGGAGACTTGCCGAGCGCCGCCCAGCAGGACGCGGAGATCTCCGGCACGATGGCGCTTTCATCCATTTCGGGAAACAGCGTCAGCGCAATCGGGTCGTCGGCGTTGCAGGTGAGGCCAAGCGTCTCGAACAGGCGGGCGTAGCCGGCGCGGGCATCGACCTCGTCCTCTCCCCAGCAGGTCCGGCCCGCTATTTCGGGCGCGAAACCGTTTTCGTCGAGCCAGGACAGCCCGGCCAGCGCCGGAGTCCAACTGCGCTCGCCGCGTTCCGTTTCGTGCAGGGCCTTCGTGTAATGGTCCAGCGAGACGCGCACGCGAAGCCGCTGTCCGTGCCGGGCCCGGAGCGCGAGCAGCGCCTCGCGATGCTTCATCATCGGGCGCATCGCGTTGGTCAGGGTCAGCGTCTCGAAGCCGCGCCCGAGCGTGTCCGCCAGCATCGCCATGAACGCGGGGTTCATGAACGGTTCGCCGCCGGTGAAACCGATTACGCGGGTCCCGGCGTCCGTCCGGGCGATCTCGTCCAGATATGCTGCGACTTCGCCGGCCCGGATGTAGGCCAGCCGGTCGTTGCGGGGGCTCGACTCGATGTAGCAATTGCGGCAGGCGAGATTGCAGAGCGTCCCGGTGTTGATCCAGAGGGTTTCCAGCCGGCGCAGCGCAACCGTGGCGCGGCGGCTGCCGTCCGCAGTGAAGTCGGGATCCTGGAATTTCCCGCGGTCCGCCACGCCCGCCGGCACCGAATCCGGCATAAGCGCCTCCGGCCAAATCGACAACGGCGTTATAGAAGGAACGCCGGTCGCCATCCAGCCCGGCCGGCCCTGCTTCAATCCTTCGCCTTGCGCTGGCGCGCGGGGTTTTTATGGTGCGGGGATCGAATGCGAGGAGTAGCAGGCATGACGATTGCTGTAGGAGACAAGGTGCCGGCGGCAACCTTGAAGGAAATGGGCGACGGCGGCCCGCAAAGCGTCGAAACCGGGGACCTGTTCGGCGGCAGGAAGGTCGTCGCCTTCTGCGTGCCGGGCGCCTTCACACCGACCTGCTCGGCAAAGCACCTGCCGGGCTTCGTGGAGAAAGCCGGCGCAATCCGGGCGAAGGGGGTGGACGACGTCGTTTGCGTTGCGGTCAACGACCCGTTCGTCATGGGAGCCTGGGGCGAACAGCAGGGCGCCGCGGGCAAGGTCCGCATGCTCGCCGACGGCAGCGGCGATCTCGCGAAGGCGATGGGGGTCGAACTCGACCTGAGCGGCCTCGGGCTCGGCGTGCGGGCTCGCCGTTACTCGATGATCGTCGAGGACGGGACCGTCACGCAGCTGAACCTGGAGGAGGGCGGCGCCTTCGAAGTCTCCAGCGCCGAAAAGATCCTGGAACAGCTCTAAAGCCGGTCGCCCTCGCGCTCGGCCTGCCGGCGCGCGAGGGCGTCGACGCGCTCGTTCTCTTCATGGCCGGCATGGCCGCGGACCCAGACCCATTCGACCTCGTGGCGGGCCGACGCCTCGTCGAGCCTCTGCCACAGGTCGGTATTCTTCACGGGTTTTCGGGCCGCGGTCCGCCAGCCATTGCGCTTCCACGCCGGCAGCCACGACCGGATGCCGTCCATCACATAGCGGCTGTCCGTCGTGAGTTGCACGGAGCAGGGCCGGGTCAGCGCTTCGAGGCCCGCGATGGCGGCCATCAGCTCCATGCGGTTGTTCGTGGTGTGGCGGGCGCCGCCGACCAGTTCGGATTCGGTCGCGCCGCAGCGCAGCAGGGCGGCCCAGCCGCCGGGGCCCGGATTGCCGAGACAGGCGCCGTCGGTGAAGATTTCGACCCTCGTCACGACAGGCCGTCCAGCTTGCGCAGATATTCCAGCGGGTCCTTGGGCGTCATCAGCGCGGCCGGGGCCGGATACAGCCAGTCATGGAGGCGCGTCAGAAGGAAGCGGAGCGCCGCGCCCCGCCTGAGATGCGGCAACGCAGCCCCTTCGGCGGGTTCAAGCGGCCGGACAGCCTCGTAGCCTGCCTGCATTTCGGCGCTCGCGCGGGCGTCGAACCGCCCCTCGGGGTCCACGGTCCACGCGACCTGCGCAATGGCGAGATCGTAGGCCAGCGCATCCGTGCAGGCGAAATAGAAGTCGTAAATGCCGGAAACCGCGCCGTTCCGGAAAACCGCATTGTCCGGGAACAGGTCTGCGTGGATGGCGCCGGCCGGGAGGCCCTCGGGCCAGTGTCCGGCCAGATCCGTCAACGCCCCGGCGATGCGCCGCTCCAGGCCGGGGGCCACCTCGTCGGCGCGCGCGCATGTAAGGGCGGCAAGCCGGCGCCAGCCGTCCGGCCCCAGATCGTTGGAACGCCTGGACGGGAAACCCTCGCCCGCCAGATGGAGCCGGCCGAGCGCCTCGCCGATGGCGCGGTATGCGCCGGGGTCGCGTTCCCCCTCCAGGAAGGTCACGATCAGGGCCGTCCGCCCTTCCAGCGGCGCCAGGCTCGTTCCGTCAGAGCGGCGCACCGGGGCGGGGCAGGGCACGCCGCGAACGGCGAGGTAGTCCATCAGGTCAACGAAGAACGGCAGGTCCGCCGGGTCGATCCGGGTCTCGAACAGGGTCAGCACATATCGGCCCGACGATGTTTCGAGCAGGTAGTTGGTGTTGTCGATTCCTTCCGGTATGGGCTCGAAGCGCCGCACAGCGCCCAACCGGTAACCGGCCAGGAACCGCTCCAGCGCGGCCTCGCCGACCGGCGTATAGACCGCCATTCAGAGTCAGGCCGCCAATTCGCGCGGGAGTTTGAACTTCACGGTTTCGAGCCTGTCGGTCCACTCTTCCAGGGTCACGTCGAAACGCTGCCGGCAGGCTTCCACGACCTCCTCGACAAGCACTTCGGGCGCGGATGCGCCCGCGGTGATCGCCAGGATTCCGACATCGGTGAGAATCGCCCAGTCGATGTGCTCCACGCCGTCCACGAGATAGGCGCGCGGGCACCCCGCCGCCCGGGCGACTTCGACCAGGCGATTGGAATTCGAGGAGTTCCGGGACCCCAGCACGAGCACGGCGTCCGCGCCGGGAACGGCGGCCTTGACCGCCGCCTGCCGGTTGGTCGTGGCGTAGCAGATATCCTCGCGCCTCGGCTCGTGCAGGTCGGGGAACCGCGCCCGCAGCGCCTCGATAATATCGGCGGTATCGTCCACCGAAAGCGTCGTCTGCGTCACATAGGCGAGTTCGCGGTCCGCCGGCGGTTCGACCCGCTGCGCTTCATCGACGGTCTGGACCAGCTCGACGGCCCCTTCCGGCAATTGGCCCATCGTGCCCACGACTTCCGGATGGCCCGCATGGCCGATCAGGAACAAGTGCCGCCCCGCTGCGAAATGCCGCTCGGCTTCCCGGTGGATCTTGCTGACCAGCGGGCAGGTGGCGTCGATATAGTGGAGCTCGCGCTGCCGCGCTTCCTCGGGAACGGATTTCGGCACGCCGTGCGCGGAGAAGACCACGGGCACATCGTCCGGAACCTCGTCCAGCTCCTCGACGAAAACGGCGCCCTTGTCCTCGAGCGTCCGGACGACGAACCGGTTGTGGACGATCTCGTGGCGCACATAGACAGGTCCGCCGTAGCGTTCGAGCGCCGCCTCCACAATCTGGATCGCCCGAACCACGCCCGCGCAGAAGCCGCGGGGGCCGACAAGGCGAACGATGAGAGCGGGTTTTCCGGTCGTCATTGTGCGTGCCTCCCGTCCGTTCTAAGGTCGGCGTTGCGCATGGCGCATCACCGAACCTAATCCAGAGGCCGGCCGATGGCGAGAAGATTTGCGGTCCGGGCCGGACTATTGGCTGCGGCGTTTTCTTTGTTGGGTGCCTGTTCCATGTTCGAGGGAACGAGCGTTTCCTGCCCGACGATCGGCGTGCTCGACTATTCGGGCAACATGACAAGGTTCAGGAGCGGCGGTCAACGCGACCTGACGGATATCGAGTTTCAGGCCCAGATCGGAAGCCTGGCCGCCGAATGCAGCTTCGACAACGACACGAGGACCGGTACGGTCGATCTCGACATCGTATTTCGAGGCCAGCGCGGACCCGCCAGTTCGGCGGCGCAGGACAAGTTCGGTTATTTCGTCGCGGTGGTCGATCCGGACGGCGAAGTGGCGGCCCGGACGGCGTTTTCGATGCAGGTCGACTTCGACGGAGGCAGGACGGAGGCCACGCAGGAGGAGACGCTGGTCCTGGACATCCCGATCGGGGAAAACAGGTCGTTCGCGGCCTACCGCGTCTATGTCGGAATGCAGCTGACCAAGGAACAGTTCGACCGCAATCTGGGCGGCGGCCGCTAGTCGGTTATCCCGAAGCGGCTCAGCGCGAAGGCGTACAGCTCCGCCAGTTCGTGCAATGTCTCGAAGCGGCCCGACGCGCCGCCATGTCCGGCCGTCATGTTCGTCCGCAGCAGCAGCACGGGGTCGCCTTCGACCGTGTCCCGGAGCGCGGCAATCCATTTCGCCGGCTCCCAGTAGGTGACCCGCGGATCGGAGATGCCCGCCGTCGCGAAAATGTCCGGATAGGGCGTTGCCGCGACATTCTCATAGGGGCTGTAGGCGGCGATGCGCCGGAACGCCTCCTCGTCCTCGACCGGATTGCCCCATTCCGGCCATTCCGGCGGCGTCAGCGGCAGGGAGGGGTCGGACATGGTGTTGAGCACATCGACGAACGGCACTTCGGCCAGCACCGCCCTGAACAGGTCCGGCGCCCGGTTGGCCGCCGCGCCGACGAGCAGGCCGCCGGCGCTGCCGCCATGCGCGACGATGCCCCCCGCATAGCCTTCGGCCTCCAGGTGGCGTCCGGCCGCGATGAAATCGTCGAAGCTGTTGGTCTTGCCTGCGAGCTTGCCGGCCAGGTACCACCGGTAGCCGCGGTCCGTCCCGCCCCTGATATGGGCGATGGCATGGACGAATCCCCTGTCCACCAGGCTCAGCCTCGAAGTCGAGAACGCAGCGGGGATCGATATGCCGTAAGCGCCGTAGCCGTAGAGGAGGCAGGGCGGCGGCGGCGAGAATTCGAGATCGGCGCGGTAGAGCAGGGTGACGGGCACGTCCTCGCCGTCGGGCGCGGTCGCCATCAGCCGGCGCGTGCGGTAGTCCTCGGGGTCGTGGCCGCTCGGCACCTCCTGCTTGCGCAGCAGCCGGCGCGTCCGACTGGCCATGTCGTAGTCATAGACATGCGCCGGCGTGGTCGGCGAGGCATAGGAGAAGCGCAGCGTGTCGGTCGCATATTCGAAACCGGGCAGGATGCCGAGCGCGTAGGCCTCCTCCTCGAAGGCGATCGCGTGTTCCTCGTCGGTTTCCATCGCCCGCACGACGATCCGGGGCAGCCCGTCCTCGCGCTCCAGGCGCACCATCCAGTCGCGGAACAGGAGCAATTGCAGGATGAGGCATCCCGGCCGGTGCGGCACCAGGTCTTCCCACGCTCCGGGGTCCGGGGCGTCGAGCGGGGCGGCGGCGATGCGGAAATCCTCGGCCTTGCGGTCATTGGTGAGGATCAGCAGCCGTTCCCCCTGATCTCCCAGCGAATATTCGACATCCGCGCGCCGGGCGGCGACAAGGTGCGGCGGGCTCGCGGGCCGGTCCGCATCGACCAGCCGGATTTCGCCGGATGTGTGGTCGTGCGAATCCAGGAGGATGAACCGGCCGCTCTCGGTCTTGCCGACGCCGAGGAAGAAACCGGGGTCAGGCTCCTCATATACCAGTTCGGGCTCGCCTCCGAGACTGCGGCGGTAAACCCAGCGCGGCCGCGCATTGTCGTCCTTCACGGTGTAGAAAACGGTCCGGCCGTCATTCGCCCAGACGACA
>JAJEAZ010000623.1 GCA_022824105.1 Alphaproteobacteria bacterium | reverse complement strand
AGACATGAGTCCCAAGTCGAGGCCGTTGGTATAATGGGTTACGCTCTGCCGATGTCGGAGCGTTGCAGGAGCACAAGGCGGACAGTCTTGGCGGGGCTTGCGGGTGCAGCGGCGATGGCGTCGCCGGCCTCTGCGGGTTCGACGCTTCTCGGCTACACCTCTCCGGGCGCTGTATCTGACCGCGGCCTCGGGCTGGCGCCGCCGCTTGCCTGCACGCCCGGAACGCTCTCGCAGACGGCGGGGCCGTTCTACACGCCCGCCACACCGCGCCGCGCGGACCTGCGCGAACCCGGCGAGGCCGGCGAGCCGCTCGTCTTCGAGGGCTTGGTGCTGACGCCCGACTGCCGGCCCGTGCCCGGCGCTGTCATCGACATCTGGCACAGCGACGAGCGCGGGAGCTACGACAACCGGGGCTTCCGCTACCGGGGCCACCAGTTTGCGGACGGGGCGGGAGCCTTCCGCTTCCTGACGATCCGGCCGGGCCGCTATTCCGGCCGCACGCCGCACATCCATGTGAAGCTGCAGGGCGAGGGGACGCGCCCGCTCACCACGCAGGTCTATTTCCCGGACCTGCCGCGCCGCAATGCGCGTGACAGCATCTACCGGGACGAGTTGCTGATGAGCCTCGACCGGACTGCTGCCGGCATGTGGCGCGGCCGCTTCGACTTCGTGCTCCGGCCGGCCTGAGCCTCTTCGCCGGCGGCGGAACGCGGCCCGGCCCGGCCCGCATCCGCCACCGCAGGCTCAGTTCTGCGCGACCCAGCGGTTCCAGCGCTCGGTCAGCTCTTCCTGGTAATCGACCCAGAAATCGATGGCTTCCTGACTGCCGCCGAACAGGCCGGTCGCCAGATTATCGCCGGCCGGCAGGCTCATCGCCCGCTCCGGATCGACCATGGCCACACCTTCCTTGTGCGTCGGCCCGTAGGCATAGGCCTTGGTGAAGGCGGCCTGGCGGCCGGGGTCGGTCACGAATTTGACGAAGGCGTAGGCGGCGTCCTGGTTCGGCGCGCCCTCGATGATGGCCCAGGAATCGATGGCGTAGACCGTCCCGTCCCAGATCATCTGGAGGTTCTTGCCTTCCTTCTGCGCGTTGGTGATCCGCCCGTTATAGGCGACGCTCAACTCGACATCGCCCGCCGCCAGCCATTCCGGCGCCTGGGCGCCTGCTTCCCACCACTGCACCAGCGGCTTGACCTCGTCGAGCTTGGCGAACGCCCGGTCCACGCCCTCCGGCGTGTTGAGGACCTTGTAGATGTCCGCGGGCGCGACGCCGTCGGCCAGCAGCGCATATTCGAGGTTGAGCTTCGGCCCCTTGCGCATGCCGCGCTTGCCGGGCCAGGTCTTCGTGTCCCAGAAATCGGCGAGCGAGGCGGGCGCCTTGCCTATGGTGTCGGCGTTGTAGGCGATGACCACCGACCAGACGAGATTGCCCACGCCGCAATCGGTGACGGCGTCGGGCAGCATGTCTTCCCTGGGCAGGAGCTTCGACCAGTCGAGCTGGACGAACACGCCTTCCTCGCAGCCCCGGACGAGCTCCGAGGTCTCGACCTGCACGACATCCCAGGGGATCTGCCCTGTGTCCTGCATGGCCTGGAACTGCGCCCAGCCGCCCAGATAGACGTCTTCCAGGAAGGCGGTGCCGGATTCCTGGCTGAACGGCGTGAAATAGACGTCGCGCTGCGCTTCCTGGTAGGTGCCGCCCCAGCTTGCAATGGTGAAGTCGCGGGCTTCGGCGGCTCCGGAAAGCACGCCCAGCGCCGCTGCGGCCGCGAAAAGGGGTTTGAAACTCCTCCCGATGGCTTTCATGACCTTTCCTCCTTTCCGCCGAAACCGGCTTTTCTGGCTGTCCCGAACACTCAGTTTCCTAGCCCGGACTGCGATAAGCAACCGGATTCCTGCCTGCAGGGGCCGCGCCGCCCTCAGTCCGTCTTTCCGGACCGCTGCCGGGCGCTTCGCCATAGCAACAGTTCCACGACGATGAGCAGAGCGACCGAAAAGGCGATCAATATGGTCGCGATCGCCACGATCGACGGATCGATCTGGTCGCGCAGGCCGGTGAAAAGCTGCCGCGGCAGGGTCAGTTGCGCCGGGCCGCTGACGAAGAGCGCGACGATCACCTCGTCGAGCGAGGTGACGAACGCGAAGACCGCGCCCGCCAGCACGCCCGGCAGGATCAGCGGCAGCGTCACCTGGAAGAAGGCGGCGAGCGGCCGCGCGCCCAGGCTCTCGGCGGCGCGCACGAGGTTCCAGTCGAAGCCCTTCAGCGTTGCCGACACGGTGATGACGACGAAGGGAACCGCCAGCACGACATGCGCGATAATCAGCCCGACATGCGTCTGCACGAGCCCGACCCGCGCGAAGAAGAAGTAGAGGCCGAGCGCGGTGATGACGAGCGGCACCGCCAGCGGCGAGATCAACAGGGCGAAAACGAATGGCTTTCCGGGAAAGTCCGCGCGGGTGAGCCCATAGGCCGCGAGCGTGCCCAGCGCCGTGGCGACGACCGTAACCGTGGTGGCGACGATCAGGCTGTTCTCCAGCGCGAACATCCAGGGGAAGGGCTCGACGACGGCCTCGTACCAGCGCATCGACAGGCCGGGCAGCGGGTAGCTGAGAAAGCTCCCCGAGCTGAAGGAGATCGGCACGATGACGATGATCGGCCCGATCAGGAACACGAAGCCCAGCGCGCAGATGAGGCGCAGGCACCAGTACCAGACATGCTGGCCTCGCGTAGCGTTGACGGGCGCCGCCATTGGCCGGCCTAAGTCAGCCGGAAGCTGCCGCCGCGCACCAGCCCGCGATAGATCGGGTAGAGGGCCGCAACGCTCAGCAGCAGCAGGATCGCAATGGCGCTGGCCATGCCCCAATTGCCGGTTCGGGTCGCGAATTCGGCAATCAGGTAGCTCAACATCTGGTCGGATGCGCCGCCGATGAGAGCGGGCGTGATGTAGAAGCCGAGCGCGAGGATGAAGACTAGGATGCACCCGGCGCCGAGGCCGGGCAGGGTCTGCGGCAGATACACGGACAGGAAGGAGGCGAGCGGTTTCGCGCCGAGGGAGGCGGCGGCCCGCATCTGGCTTGCCGGAATGTTCCGCATGACGGCGTAGAGCGGCAGCACCAGGAAGGGAAGCAGGATGTGGACCATGGCGATATAGACGC
Source organism: Alphaproteobacteria bacterium (assembly GCA_022824105.1). GTDB lineage: Bacteria > Pseudomonadota > Alphaproteobacteria > Bin95 > Bin95 > Bin95. Next base: position 11,198 of record JAJEAZ010000623.1, on the reverse strand, counting down.
CGGTCCGGTTGAATATGAGCGTGAGCGGCTCGTCGATGATATCTCCGTAGAGCAGGAAATCATTGATGATTCCCTTGTTCTGGAGCAGCACCACCCAGGCGGCCGTGCGCACCAGGAGCGAGGTCCAGAAAGGCAGGAGAACGAGCACCAGCAGGAACCGCGACCAGCGTTTTCCGGAGGTGGCGATGAGGAAGGCCATCGGATAGCCGATGGCGATGCAGCAGGCGAGCACCCAGAAGCTGATCCAGAAGGTGCGCTGCAGATACTCGATATAGATGGTTCGTTCGGGCGGCGCGGTGCCGATGCTGCCGTCCCACTTCCGCTGAAGGTCGACGGCCGCCAGCAGGTATCGGGTGGTGTAAGGCCCGGCCGAGGCCTTGATGGCGCGCCAGTAGGCGATGTCGCCCCAGCGCTCGTCGAGCCCGATCAGGGCGTCCTTGTATGGCGGGCCGGTAATGCGGCGGAGCTTTCGTCCGGTGCGCATCACCATGCTGCGAAAGCCGCTGATCTCGTAATTGAGGCGCATCGCCGCCGCCGCGACCGTCCTGTCCGCGTAAGCCGACCGGATTTCCTCGACCAGGGTTGCGTAGGCGTCCTCGCCGGGGAGTTCGGCCCCGTCCCAGGCGGCCACGGTTTGTGCGGTCCGGGGCAGGACCTCCGCCAGCTTCGGGTCGTCCACGCTGAAATAGAGCAGCGACAGGATCGGGCCGGCGAACACCACGACGATAAACAGAAGCAGCGGCGCCACGAGCAGGAAGGCCCTCAGCGAACGGCGGCGCTCGGCGCGTCTGAGTTTCGCCTCCAGGCTCCGGTCTGCGGGGCCGGCCGGTCCTTTGCCTGCTGTCCCCGCCGGGGCGATCATTCCGGAGCCAGCACCCGGCAGTGCTCCGGGGACCAGCCGACCTCGACCGTCTTCCCCGTCGCAAGCGCGTCGCTGCGGGGCCCCGCGGGAGCGAGCGCAATGATGTCGTCCCGTCCCGCCATCGCCAGACGCACCCGGTTGTGCGCGCCGAAATAGATCACCTCGACAACAGTGGCGCTGAACCGGTTGGCGACGCCGTCGAGGGCAGGATCGATCGTCAGGCGCTCGGGGCGCAAGGACAGCAACGCCGGCTCCCCGCTGGCGCGCGGCGTTGCGGAGCGCGCACGGACGGTATCGCCGGATGTCAGCCGGACCGCGCACTCGCCGCCGCTCGTGCTCTCTATGCGGCCTTCGAAGCTGTTGTTCTCGCCGATGAAATTGGCGACGAACGCATTGGCCGGCTCTTCATAGACCTCGTGGGGCGAACCGACCTGCTGGATGAGGCCGTCATTCATGATCGCCACCCGGTCCGACATGGTGAGCGCCTCGCCCTGGTCGTGGGTGACATAGGCGACGGTCATGTCGAGTTGTTCGTGCAGATGCTTGATCTCGATCTGCATCCGCTCGCGGAGCTTCTTGTCCAGCGCGCCCAGCGGCTCGTCCATCAGCACGATTTCCGGCTCGAAGACGAGCGCTCTTGCCAGCGCTACCCGCTGCTGCTGCCCGCCGGAAAGCTGGTTCGGCCGCCGCTCGCCGAGGCCCGCAAGGTCCACCATGCGCAGCGCCGCCTCGACCTTTTCGCGGATCGCCGGCCTCGATATACGGCGCTGGACAAGCGGGAAGGCGACGTTCTGGAAGACCGACTTGTGCGGAAAGAGCGCATAGTTCTGGAAGACGATGCCCATATTGCGCCGGAAGGGCGGGACGTTGCGCAGCGAGCGGTGGTTGAGGGTGATGTCGCCCGCCGTCACCGCCTCGAAGCCGGCAAGCATCAGCAGGATGGTCGTCTTGCCCGAACCCGACGGCCCGAGAAGCGTCAGGAACTCGCCCCGGCGGATTTCGAGATTGAGGCGGTCCACGACATTGACGCGGCCGTCATAGGTCTTTTCGACGTCCCGAAAGCGGACAAGGACTTCGGGCTCATCGTCCACGGCTAACGGGTCTCCCGGTCCGCTCCGCCAGCCGGACTTCCGATATCGAGTTGCGCGGGACAGGCCGCGCGGCCCCGGAGGCCGCTCCCCCGCAGCAAGGAGAGCGGCGGCCCGGCAGCCAACCCCGGCAACAAGACGTTACGGCCTTGCGGGGCTACGCAACGGCCTTGCCCTGCCTCGTGAGCGCGTCGAGACCCTCGTCGAGCGCCTTGGCGTAGCGGTCGAACAGGTCGTCGATCTCGCTGTCCCGGATAATCAGGGGCGGAGCGAAGCACATCGAGTCGCCCACCGGGCGGGTAATCAGGCCATGTTGCGCGCAGAGGTCGTTGACGAGATTGCCGACGCCCTCCGATGCCGCGAAGGCCTCCCTGGTCTCCTTGTTCTTGACCAGCTCGGTCGCCCCGACCAGACCCACGCCGCGCACCTCGCCGACCAGCGGGTGGCCGGCAAAGCCCTGCAGCCTTTCCTGGAAATGCGGGGCGACGCTGCGGACATGGCCCAGCATGTCGGTCTCCTCGTAGATCGCGAGCGTCTCGAGGGCGACGGCCGCGGCGACCGGGTGGCCGGAATAGGTATAGCCGTGTCCGAACACGCCCATCTTGGCGCTCGCATCCGCGATGGCCTGATAGACATGGTCGCTGATCATCGTGGCCGATATCGGCAGATAGCTCGACGACAGCGCCTTGGCGCAGGTCAGGATGTCCGGCTCGATCCCGAAGGTCTGGGAGCCCCAGAAATTGCCGGTCCGGCAGAAGCCGCAAATGACCTCGTCGGCGACGAACAGCACGTCGTGCTTGCGCAGCACCTTCTGGATTTTCTCGAAGTAGGTCGCCGGCGGAACGATCACCCCTCCGGCGCCCATGACCGGTTCGGCGAAGAAGGCCGCAACCGTATCGGGGCCCTCGGACTCGATCAGCGCATCGAGTTCCTCGGCCATCCGCGTCGCGAACTCTTCCTCGCTCTCGCCTTCCTCGCCGCAACGGTAATGATGCGGATTGCCGGTATGGATGAACCGGTCGAGCGGCGCGTCGAAACCGGCATGGTTGAGCGACCGGCCGGTCAGGCTGGCCGCCGCCAGCGTGATGCCGTGATAGCCGTTGACGCGCCCGACGATCTTCTTCTTCTGGTGACGGCCGCGGGCGTTGTTGTAGTACCAGATGATCTTGATCGCGGTGTCGTTCGCCTCGGACCCGGAGTTGTTGAAGAACACCTTGGAGACCGTGGTCGGCGCGAGCCCCATCAGCTTCTCGGCGAGGTCGATGCCCGGCAGGTGCGATTTCTGCCCGAACTGGTGGTAGTAGGGCAGCGTCTCCATCTGCTTGACGGCGGCGGCGACGAGGCGCTTGTGCTGGAAACCGAGCGAGGTGGACCAGAGCCCCGCCATCGCTTCGATATACTGCTTGCCGCCCGTGTCCCAGACATAGACGCCGTCGCCGCGCTCGATGACCATCGGCCCCTGTTCTTCGTGCTGGCGGAAGTTCGTGTAGGGGTGAAGCAGATACGCGACATCGCGCGCTTCCGGCGAATTCGGCTGCAACGGCATGGGACGGCCTCCGGGGACGCTGGTGACAAGGGAGGCAGCAAGTCTAGCATCCAGTAGAGGTCCGTCCCAAGTGTCTTTGCCGGCATCGACCCGGCCGGCGGGCTGCGTTTTTCGGCGCGGCCAATCGTTGCGTTGACTCGTGCGAAGGTTGGTGCATCGTTCCGCAACGCCGACAGGAGGCGCCTGCGTTCCTGCGCAAGCCGGACGCAGCCCGTTCGGAGCGGACGGGACAGGGGGCCTTCCTGCCGGACAGCGAACAGGGAGAGGACACAAATGAGTTTCAGGAAACTTGCCGGCGTTGCGGCGTCGATTGCCGGCGCGGCAATGATCGCAACATCGGCCAGCGCCGGACCGGACGACGACTCGCTGGTCATCGCATGGGGTGCGACCGGCCCCATCGAGAATGTGGACAACTATTTCAACACCAACCGGACGGGAATCTGGTTCAGCCGCATGGTCTGGGACCAGCTCATCTATCGGGAGCCGAAGACCTTCGAATACAAGCCGCTGCTCGCGAGGAGCTGGGAGTTGCTGAACGACACGACCTGGCAGTTCAAGCTGCGTGAAGGCGTCACCTTCCACAATGGCGAACCGTTCGACGCCGACGATGTGGTCTTCACGCTGAACTGGATTTCCAATCCGGACAACGGCGTCAAGGTGCAGCGCAACGTCAACTGGATCGACCGGGCCGAGAAGGTGGACCAGTACACGGTCAACCTGCACATGAAGAAGCCGTTCCCGCAGGCTTTCGAGTTCCTGTCGGGGCCGCTGACGATCTATCCCAACGAGTATTACGCCGAGGTCGGCCCGGAGGGCATGGGCCGGAAGCCGGTCGGCACGGGCCCGATGAAGGTCGTCTCGATCAAGACCGCCGAGGAATATGTCTTCGAGAAGAACGAAGCCTACACCTGGGGCAGCCCGAAGGGCGAGGCGCAGGTCTCCAAGATGGTCGTGCGCGAGATCGCCGACGTGCAGACCCAGATTGCCGAGTTGCTGGCGGGCGGCATCGACGTGACCGCCGACATTTCGGCCGACCATGTGGACCAGATCGGCCAGGTGCCGGGCTACAAGGCGCTCCAGGCCGGCACGATGCGCACGGGCTATATCGGCTTCGACGCCGCCGGGCGCGGCAATTTCGAGCCGACCACGAAGTTGAAGGTGCGGCAGGCGATGGCCCATGCGATCGACCGCGCGGCGCTCGTGAAGAACCTGATCCGCGGCGATGCCGGCGTCATCCACACGCCCTGCTTCCCGACCCAGTTCGGCTGCGACGCCGAGGCGGCGGTCAAATACGAATTCGACCCCGGAAAGGCCAAGGCGCTTCTGGCCGAGGCGGGCTATCCGGACGGGTTCGAGATCGACTTCTACACCTTCCGTCCCGCGGACTGGGCCGAAGCGATCATGGGCGACCTGGCCAAGGTCGGCATCAGGGCGACGCTCACCAAGATGCCTTACTTCGCGCTGCGCGATAAGCAGCGCAACGAGGGCACGACGCCGATGTTCCTGATGGACTGGGGCTCCTATTCGATGAACGACATGTCGGCGATCACCAGCCACTTCTTCAAGAAGGGGCCGGACGATTTCGCGCTCGACGACGAAGTGGCCGCGTGGCTCGAAGAGGGTGACACGAACTCCGACCCGGAGGCGCGCAGGGCCGCATACCGGATGGCCGTCGAAAAGATCACGCGCGAGGTCTACTGGCTGCCGATGTTCAACCATGTCCGGAACTACGCCTATCGCGAGGAACTGAACTTCATTCCCTACCAGGATGAGATTCCGCGCTTCTGGCAATATGGCTGGGCGAGCAGCTAACGGCGTCCCGGCCCCGTAAGGGGCAGTGACAGGGCAGGGCGGGCGCCGGTCCCGCCCTGCCGTTCTTTTGACCGTCGGAGAGCGGCGGAATGCCTGCCTACACGCTCAAGCGGACCTTCGTTGCATTCCTGATCCTGATCGTCGTGTCGGGGCTGACCTTTTCGCTCAGCCACCTCTCGGCGGATCCGGCGCTGACCATCGGAGGCGAGCAGGCGAGCGAGGAGGACATCCAGGCGATCCGCAAGCTCTACGGCTTCGACCGGCCGATCCATGTCCAGTATCTCGACTGGCTCGGCCGCGCGCTTTCCGGCGATTTCGGCGAGAGCTACCACTACAAGCAGCGCGTGTTCGACATGGTCTCCGAGCGGATCGGGCGGACCATGCTTCTCGGCACGCTGGCGATCCTGTTCGCATTGGTCGTCTCGATCCCTCTGGGCACGCTCGCGGCCATGCGGCCCAATTCGATCACCGACCGGATCGCGCTGTTCATAGCGGTTCTCGGCCAGGCGCTGCCGACCTTCTGGTTCGCGCTGATGATGATTATCGTCTTCGGCGTCTGGTGGCGCTGGCTGCCGATTTCCGGCCATACGCAATGGGCCAACTATGTCATGCCCACGATCGCGCTCGGCTACTACGCCACGCCCGCGCTGATGCGCCTGACCCGCGCCGGCATGATCGAGGTGCTGGCCTCCGACTATATCCGCACGGCCCGCGCCAAGGGGTTGAGCCCGGCCTCGGTGCTCTTCAAGCATGCGCTCAGGAACGCGATCATCCCGGTCGTCGCTCTCGCGGCCGTGTGGTTCGGGTTCATGCTGGGCGGTTCGATCGTCATCGAGACGATCTTCAACCTCAAGGGCATCGGCTGGCTCTCCTACGATGCGCTGCTGCGCTCCGACCTGCCGGTGGTGCAGGCGATCGTGCTGATCTTCGCTTCGTTCTATGTGGTGTTGACGCTGCTGGCCGACTTGCTCAATGCCTATCTCGACCCGCGAATCTCGGTGCGCTGAGGGGTTGCCATGACCGATACCGGCGCCGCCAGATCCCTCGTTTTCCGGCAGCGGCAGACGGCCGAGGAAATCCTCGAGCCCTCGCCCTGGTCCAAGCTCCGCCGGCGCATTCTCGGCAATCACAGCTTCCTGATCGGCGCGATCATCCTCGCCGCCATCTTCGCGGTGGCGATCCTCGCGCCCCTGCTCGCGCCGCACGACCCCTACGACCAGGACCTGACGAAACGCCTGACCAACCCGTTCTGGCATGAGAAGAAAATCGATCCGGAGCATGTCTTCGGCACCGACAAGGTGGGCCGGGACTATCTCTCGCGGCTCATCTACGGCAGCCAGATTTCGTTGCTGATCGGCTTCTCGACCATGCTGATCTCCGGCGTCATCGGCACGGTGCTGGGCGTGACGGCAGGCTATTTCGGCGGCCGGGTCGATATGGTGGTCAACTTCGTCATCAACACGCGGCTCGCCATGCCCGTCTTCCTCGTTGCGATGGCGGCCGTGGTGGCCTTCGGCGCCTCGCTCACCGTGGTGATTCTCGTCCTCGGGCTGTTCCTCTGGGACCGCTTCGCCGTGGTGATGCGCAGCATCACCATGCAGGCGCGCGACCTCGACTATGTGAAGGCGGCGCGCGCCATGGGCTGCTCGACGCCCTACATCATCGTGCGCGAGATCTTCCCCAATGTGCTCTCGTCGCTGACCGTCGTGGCGACGGTCGAGATGGCCAACGCGATCCTGCTCGAAGCCGCGCTCTCCTTCCTCGGCTTCGGCGTACAGGCGCCGACGCCAAGCTGGGGCCTGATGCTGAACGAGGGGCGCGAATACATGTTCTTCTCGCCCTGGCTGCTGGCATTGCCCGGCGTCTGCCTCTTCATGCTTGTGCTGGCGATCAACCTTTTCGGCGACGGGCTGCGCGATGTCACGCTCGAACGGGAGCGCTGAGGCGGTGTCCGGGACGATCCTCGAGGTCGAGAACCTTTCCGTCGATATCCCGGTCGCGGCCGGGATGCTGCATCCCGTGCGCGGCATCGGCTTTTCGGTCTCGCGCGGCGAGACGCTCTGCATCGTGGGCGAGTCGGGCTGCGGCAAGTCGCTCACCTCGCTCGCGATCATGGGGCTTCTGCCGAAGACCGCGCGGCGCAATGCCGACCGGATCGAGTTCCTCGGCCGCGATATCCGCAATCTCCGGGAGCGCGAGATGGCGCGCCTGCGCGGCGGCTCCATGTCGATGATCTTCCAGGAGCCGATGACCTCGCTCAACCCGTCCTACACCATCGGCAACCAGCTGGCGGAGGTCTATCTGCGCCATGTGGAGCAGAGCCAGGCGGCGGCGCGCGACCGGGCTGTGTTCCTGCTCGAAAAGGTCGGCATTTCCTCTGCCGCCTCGCGTCTCGGCCAGTATCCCCACCAGCTCTCGGGCGGGCAGCGCCAGCGCGTGATGATCGCCATGGCGCTGATGTGCGGGCCGGAGCTGATTATCGCGGATGAGCCGACCACCGCGCTCGACGTCACCATCCAGGCCCAGATTCTGCATCTGCTGGCCGAACTCCAGCGCGAATTCCGGATGGGCATGATCCTCATCACCCACGATCTCGGCATCGTCGCGCGCGTGGCCGACAAGGTGCAGGTGATGTATGCCGGCAAGACCGTTGAAGAGGGCCCCTGCGAGACGGTTTTCGACGCGCCCATGCACCCCTATACGCAGGGGCTGCTGCGCTGTATCCCGATACCGGGGCGGACACGGCGCGGCGAACGCCTGGGTTCGGTGCCCGGAATCGTGCCGAACCTTGTCGGTGAACTTTCCGGCTGCCTGTTCCGCAATCGCTGCGACCATGCGCGGGACGCCTGCGCCGGAATGAGGGATGACGAGCCGACGCGCATGGGCGACGGTCACGCCTATACCTGCCTGCGCGCGCCGGAGGAGATTTCGGGCGAACTGCAGGCGGCCGAAGCGCCATGACCGAAGCTCCCGCCCCCGCGCTCGAAACCGTGGAAGTTACCTGCGTCTTCCAGGTCAGCCAGGGCCTCCTGCGCGGCTCGAAGCCGCTCCGCGCGGTCAACGGCGTCTCGCTGAAGATACCCAGGGGACAGGTCGTGGGGCTCGTGGGCGAGTCCGGCTGCGGCAAAAGCACGATGGCGAACATCCTGCTCGGCCTGCAACGCCCGAGTTCGGGGGATGTGCTCTATGCCGGCAACAGTGCGGCCGGCTTCTCCCGCCGCGAAATCGCGCGCCGGATCCAGCCCATCTTCCAGGACCCCTATTCCTCGCTCAACCCGACCAAGACCATCGAGTCCATCGTCTCCCAGCCGCTCAGGATCCACAGTGTGGGCGCGCCGTCGGAATGGTCCGCCAGGGTCGGCGAAATGCTCGATGTCGTGGGCCTGCCGCGCCGGGTGGCGTCCAGCTATCCGAGCCAGCTCTCCGGCGGCCAGCGTCAGCGGGTGGCGATTGCCCGGGCGCTCATCATGCGCCCGGAAGTCGTCATCTGCGACGAGCCGACTTCCGCCCTTGATGTCTCGGTCCAGAGCCAGATCCTGAACCTGCTGCAGGACCTGAAGGAGGAGTTCGGGCTCACATATCTGCTCATCAGCCACAATCTGGCCGTGGTCCAGCACATGGCGGACCGGGTGGCGGTGATGTATCTGGGCCGGATCGTCGAGGAGGCCGACTCGGAAACGCTCTTCAACGACCCGCGCCATCCCTATACCCGCGCCCTTCTCGGCTCGGTGCTGACGCCCGACCCGCGGCTCGGCGTGCCCGATACGCATCTCGGCGCCGTCTTCCCGAACCCCATCGACCCGCCGCCCGGCTGCACCTTCCACCCGCGCTGCCCGGACTGCATGACGGTCTGCCGGTCCGAGCCGCCGCAGCCGGTCCTGGATGGCGGCCACAACACCGAGTGCCATCTCTATGGCGGCGCGGTCCCGCCTCGAACCGCGACCCAGTGAGGGAACAGCCCATGAAAGTCTTCATCGCCTGCCTTGGGACCGAGACCAACACCTTCTCGTCCATGCCGACCGGGGTGCAGACCTTCCAGGACACGATGTTGTTCCGCGGCGACGCGACCGACCATCCCGCCTCCACCTTCAGCCTGCCCCTGCATGTCTGGCGCACCGCTACCGAGGAGCGCCAGGGCCAGGTTGTGGAGAGCCTCGCCGCCTTCGCCCAGCCGGCAGGGCTCACCGTGCGCAAGGTCTATGAAGGGTTTCGCGACGAAATCCTGGACGACCTGCGCGCGGCGATGCCGGTCGATATCGTGCTGCTGTCCATGCACGGCGCGATGACCGCCGAGGGCTACGAGGACTGCGAGGGCGACCTGCTCGCCTGCGTCCGCGAGATCGTCGGGCCGGATGTCCCGGTGGGCGGCGAACTCGACCTCCACTGTTCGATCACCCCGAAAATGATCGAGAACGCCGACGCGCTCGTCGTCTTCAAGGAATATCCGCATATCGATGTGGGCGAGCGGGCGGCCGAGCTGTTCGACATCTGCCTCGCCGCGCACCAGGGCGACGCGAAGCCCGTCATGGCCGTCCACGATTGCCGGATGGTGGGGATGTGGCGCACGCCGGTCGAGCCGGTGCGCGGCCTCGTCGAGGACATGCAGGCGGCCGAGGGCAGGGAGGGCATCCTGTCCGTCTCCTTCGCGCACGGCTTCCCGTGGCAGGACGTGCCGGAGACCGCCGCCAAAATGCTCGTCATCGCCGACGGCGACGCCGGCCTCGCAGCCGAGACCGCGCGGGCCTTCGGGCAAAGGATCTGGGAGCTGCGCGACGAGACCCAGCAGGACACCCTGACCATCGACGAGGCGCTGGACCTGATCGAAGCGGGCCCCGGCCCGGTGGTCGTCGCGGATGTCGCCGACAATGCCGGCGGCGGCGCGCCCTCGGACTCGACCTTCCTGCTGGCCCGGGCGCTCGAACGCGGCGCAACGGATCTGCTGTCCGGCTATTACTGGGACCCGGTCGCCGTGCGTTTCTGCGAGGAAGCGGGCGAGGGCGCCACGCTCAGGCTCCGCATCGGCGGCAAATGCGGGCCGGACTCAGGCTGGCCCGTGGACCTGACAGTAACCGTGAACCGCATTCTGGAGGGCGCTTCGCAAAGCTTCGGCGACGCCACCATGGGCATGGGCACGGCCGTCTGGCTCTCCTCGGATGCCGGCATCGACCTCATCCTCAACTCGGCCCGCACCCAGGTCTTCCACCCGAATGGAATGACCCAGCTCGGCATCGACCCGGCGGGCTACAAGGGCATCGCCGTCAAATCGACCCAGCACTTCTATGCCGGTTTCGCGCCCATCGCATCGCGGATCGCCTATGTCGCCTGCGAAGGCGCCATCCCGCCCGACTTCGCGACCATCCCCTATGAACGCTTCACCGCCCCCTACTGGCCGCGGGTCGAGAATCCCCACGAGGACTGACGGGCGAGCGGTTTCGGTCCGGCGCGTTTGCGGAACCGGCTGGCGAACTTGTGCCAGCGGTCGCGCTTCAGGACTCATGTGAAGACTGCGGCCTGTATCGTCGTCCCGGCCCGGAATGCCGGGCATTCCGAAACGGCTCCGCTCCGGTTCCACCGGCCTTCCGTGAAAAATCTCCGGCATTTTCATTTTTTGTTCCCATCGGGGCTTGACATTTGGCGGTATGGTGTAGAATGAAAGTAGAGAGAGGCGGCTTCCGGGGCCGCCTTTCGGCGTTTCTGCAGAAAGCGACCGGCTGGGACCGAAAAAAAGCCCCGGCGGGAACGGACGGGCGAGGTGCGTGCGCCGTCTCGCGCGCGCAATCAGGCGCACGAACCGCGCCGGCGCCGACACCCGCCCGCGCCCGCACGCGAAACGCGCGCAAAACAGGGACACCCCTGTCCCGCCCTTTGCCCGAAAGGAGGCACGCATGAC
>JAJEAZ010000161.1 GCA_022824105.1 Alphaproteobacteria bacterium | reverse complement strand
CCGCTTGCCAAACCGGGCCGGACGGGGTATCCCGCGCGCCTTGGCGAGACCCCATCGTCTAGAGGTTAGGACACCACCCTTTCAAGGTGGAGACACGGGTTCGATCCCCGTTGGGGTCACCATGCCGGCACATCCCTCGCGAGGAGACGCGCGCCCATGTCGGAACGGACCCTGTCCATCGAATATTGCGTGGCTTGAAACTACGAGCCGCGCGCCCTCCGTGCGAGGGACATATTGCAGGCGAACACCGGCCTTGCCGTGGCACTGGTCAAGGGCGGGGGCGGCGTCTTCGAAATCCGCCGGGACGGCGAGATGCTGTTCTCCAAGAAGGCGACGGGACGCTTTCCCACCGACGAGGAATTGCACGCGCTGCAATAGCCCGCATGCGCCGCCTGACCCGTTTCCTGTGGCTTCTGGCGGCGATGCTGCCGGCCTTCCAGCCGGCGGCGGCGCACGAGACCCGCATTGCCCCGGACTCGGCCGGGCAGCTGCAACTCTCCTTCGCCCCGGTGGTGCGCGCCGTCCGGCCCGCGGTCGTCAACATCTTCGCATCGGGGCGCCAGGTCGAGCGCAGGCAGCCCTTTTCCGGTTTCCCCTTCCTCAACGACCCCTTCTTCCGCCGCTTCTTCGATCTCGGAGACCGGCGGCGGCAGCGCGCGCAGAACTCGCTGGGCTCCGGCGTGGTCGTCGGCACGGACGGGCTTATCGTGACCAATCACCATGTCATCGAGAATGCGGGCGCGATCAAGGTGGTGCTGGCGGACCGGCGAGAGTTCCCGGCGCGGATCGTGGCTTCGGACGAGCGCAGCGATCTGGCCCTGCTCCGGGCCGAGCTCGACGGCGAGACGCTCCGGCCCGCCGTGCTGGGCGATTCCGACGACCTTGAGGTGGGCGACCTCGTGCTGGCCATCGGCAATCCCTTCGGCGTCGGCCAGACGGTCACTTCCGGCATCGTCTCGGCGCTCGCGCGCACGGGCCCGGCGGTGCGCGGCCCCGGCTACTTCATCCAGACGGACGCCGCCATCAATCCCGGCAATTCCGGCGGCGCGCTGGTCAATCTCGCCGGCGAGGTCATCGGCGTGAACACGGCGATCTTCTCGCGCAGCGGCGGCTCGCACGGCGTCGGCTTCGCCATCCCGTCCAACCTGGTGCGCGTCATGGTCGACAGCGCCCGGCGGGGCGGGCGCGTCGTGCGCCCCTGGCTCGGCATCGAGAGCCAGCCCGTGACGACCGACCTCGCCGAGGCGCTCGGCCTCCCCCGGCCGGGTGGGTTGCTCGTCAAATCGCTTCGCGCCGACGGGCCGTTCGCGCGCGCCGGCGGCGAGCGGGGCGACGTGATCCTGTCCATAGACGGGCATCCGGTGCTCGACAGGGCGGCGCTGCGCTTCCGCATGACGACGCTGCCGCCGGGCGGATCGGCCGCGTTCGGAATCCTCCGGCGCGGCAGGGAGACGGTTCTCTCCGTGCCGGTCGAGCTTCCGCCCGAGACGCCGCCGCGCGACCAGAGGCGGCTGACCGGACCGCACCCGCTCGCCGGAGCCGGGATCGTCAACCTCTCCCCGGCGGTGATCGAGGAGTTCGGCTTCAACGGGCCCGACGCCGGCGTATTGATCGTAGATATCGAGCGCGGCTCGCCGGCAGCGCGCCACGGCTTCCGGCGGGGCGACCTGCTGCGCAGCATCGACAGGCGGGAACCGGGCAGCACGGCCGAAGCTGAGGCCATCCTGAGGACCGCCGAGCGTCCGTGGCGCATTTCGATCTGGCGCGGCGGGCGTTCGCTGACGACAATCTTCCGATGACGGGTTCGCTGTTCCAGGCCGCCGGGCTTGCCGACGAAGCGCCGCGCCCGCTGGCCGACCGGCTCCGCCCGGCGACTCTGGATGAGGTCGTCGGGCAGGACCATGTGCTGGGGCCGGACGGACCGGTCGGGCGGATGCTGGCGGCCGGACGGCTCGCCTCGCTGGTCTTCTGGGGGCCGCCGGGCTGCGGCAAGACCACGATTGCGCGCCTGCTGGCGGGCGCGGCGAACCTGCATTTCACGGCGCTCTCGGCCGTCTTCTCGGGCGTGGCGGACCTGCGCAAGGTGTTCACCGAGGCCGAGCAAAGGCGCGAGGCGGGCCGGGGCACCATGCTGTTCGTGGACGAAATCCACCGCTTCAACCGCGCCCAGCAGGACGGCTTCCTGCCCTGGGTCGAGACCGGCACGGTGGTGCTGGTCGGCGCGACCACGGAGAACCCGTCCTTCGAACTGAACGCGGCCCTGCTCTCCCGCGCCCAGGTGATGGTGCTGCGCCGGCTCGACGAGGAGGGACTGGAGACCCTGCTGCAGCGGGCGGAAGCCAGCCTCGGTGCGCCGCTGCCGCTTGATCGGGGCGCGCGGACGGCGCTCAAGGCGCTGGCGGACGGCGACGGGCGCTATCTGCTCAACCTCGCCGAGGAGGTGGCGGGCGGCCCGGAACTCGACGCCGCCGGCCTCGCCCGCGTGGCCCAGCGCCGCGCGCCGGTTTACGACAAGGACCGCGAAGGCCACTACAACCTCATCAGCGCGCTGCACAAATCCTTGCGGGGATCGGACGCCGACGCCGCGCTCTACTGGCTCGCGCGGATGCTCGACGGCGGCGAGGACCCCCGCTACATCGCCCGCCGGCTGGCGCGTTTCGCCTCGGAGGATGTGGGGCTCGCGGACCCGACCGCGCTGCCCGCCGCGCTGGCCGGCTGGGAGGCCTATGAGCGGCTCGGCAGCCCGGAAGGCGAACTCGCGCTCGCGCAGACCGTGCTGCACCTGGCGACCGCGCCCAAGTCCAACGCCGCCTACGCGGCCTTCGGCGAGGCCATGCGCTCGGCGCGCGAAACCGGCTCGCTCATGCCGCCCATGCACAGCCTGAACGCGCCTACCCGGCTGATGAAGGACCT